>CAMPJV010000045.1 GCA_946886975.1 uncultured Taibaiella sp.
CTGACCTGCGCCTATTGCAGCCTGAAGTAAACTATTAATCTCAGGCGAGCGGACAACCACGACATTAGTGCCTTTGCCATCGGAAGCATAAGGCTCCACCCATGCGTCCCCAAAGGAGATATCTGCAGTTTCAGCCACCACATCGTCACAGTAGTTGCAAGCGGAGTTCATGAAAAAGCCTGCACCCCAGTCGCCATCTACAGCGTGCCACCAGTCTTTATTTACCCGTGTTCCATCACGCAAGGACAGCTTTGTATTGTACCAATTAGCAGGCCGATCCGGAAATTTGTGCCTGTAGTCCAAAGTCGACACTTTGCCGACAGGCACCTTCATCTGCCAGGCAAAGCTTTCTACGAACCTGGCGCTTTTCATATGTCCGCAGAACAACCCAAGTGTATATACGATTCGTTCTCTGAAGGTAGCGTCCTTCAACCGGAGGAGCTGTATGGCCTTTATGAAACAAGGTATTCCTACAATGGCGTATCGGCCAGGAGAATCTCTTATTTCATCTAGCACACGGGATAGTTCCACCGGATAATAACGAGACTTGGCCCCCTGATGAACTTCTGTCTCGGTACGGGCGATATGATAATGAAAGAAGCGTCCCTGCTTCGCAGGATCATCTGCCGCGACCACATGTGCTATCCCATCTACAAGGCCGCGTCTGATCAATTCAGCAGCCACCCATGTAACCATTCCACCGGAGCTACCATTTAACCTATGCTCCTCGGCTGTGACATGACCCACGTACGCTGCAACCATTTGTCCGGCATAACGATCTCTCGGGGTACCAGGAGCCATAAATCTGGAACTCAGATAGTCTTCATCAGGTGCAGCGGGAGAAAACGGACAAGTCCTGCTAAAGGAATCTGAGGGTGCTGCAATCCATTCCGAAGCACCGCGCGGCTTTAGCTGACCATAACTATCAAACGCCATGTGGGCAATGGCAGGGCCAGCTTGGGCGACACAGCTACCACATCCGATACATAGACCAGATTGAACAATATCTTTCGGGCTGAACTGAACGGTCATACAACCTGTCGATGTTTTGAAGTTAAAGCGCCTTCCAAAAACCTCCATGAGTTTTGTCGCAAAGCCTCAATCCGCTGGTATGAATCACGACCTAAGGGAGTGCTCAAAAGGCCAGACAAAGTGGAAGCTGAAGTGTGGGAACCAACAATACGATCCGTTGCATTGACACTCATGAGCAGTCCGTTGATCTTTTGGGAGCGATAAGGCGATGCTTCCGTGCCAAAAGGCTTCCGGTTTATCAATGCAAAAACACAACCATGAAAGAAATTAGTCACAACCACCTGACATCGCGCCATGAAGTGCCAAAACGCAAAGGGATCAGCAGAGAGCCACTGTCTATCCGCCCACTCATTCCTATATCCAATACTGATGAGCTGAAGGTTTCCTGCAGACGCCCAGCTGCGGATCTTTTGGACGAATGAATCTGAGAAATTGTGGCCATAGACGGCCACGTATGGCTGGTTAATTGTACATAATCCCGGCACATCCCCGATTGTAAATTGGAGACAAGGATCCAATACGAGCTCAGGCTCAATATCCAGATTATCCATAATAATCACTTGTGAGTTTCTATCCCTGACCGAAACAGATTCAAACCACCTTAGCTTTTCGACTAACGAGGGGTCCAAACCTAATTCTGCCGGATAATTTCCGAAGCTTGCTGCATACGACACGAGCCGGGAGTCTTGCAGGCCCTCTCCGAAAAACAACGGATATTTGCCGTACCAGGGGTGAGACACATTCCAGACCTCATCGCTGCCGACAATTACCATGTCATAGTCGTCTACGAGCCCAGGAGTATCAAAGGCAAACCGAGCAGAAAGTGGAAGCTCATCTATCGCTTTGAAAAAGCCCACAATCTTTTTACGGTACTCAGGATAGTCACATTGAGGAATAGGAGCAGGGAGCACAGGACGATATGCGCACCTCCACTCAGCAAGGTTGGCAAGAGTTGATTCATGATCCAGAACTGTGACATTGTGGCCGAGACGCCTCAATCCATTCACCAGATAATGTGTTTGCCAGTAGCTGCCATAATTGATGCAGCGATGCATGGTCAATATGCCAATCTTTAAAACAGTCATTGTCTTCGCTTTTCAATTTCCAGCAAGGATACCAAGTACCAGAACTAATGGTACTCGCCCGACGTCCAGAACGTTTTATGTATAGCCTCTATCCTATAAAAGCTGGTCCATCTTTCTGAGGCATGATTTACTCTGCTGTTTGAATAAACCGCCAAAGATTCGGAGATAACTATGACAAGATTTTTGCTAATTCGCCACGGCACAACAGCGGCCGTTGGCCAACGACTGAGCGGGAGAGCTGGGGGTGTACCGCTGAATGATAAGGGCCGAAGAGACGTGGAAGCGCTTACCAAAGAGCTTGCCACATTCCCAATATCCCACATCTACAGTAGTCCAATGGAACGCGCACTACAGACTGCAGAACCACTCGGAAGGCTCATGGGCAGTCAAGTAATACCCCATGAAGCGCTAAATGAAATAGACTTTGGCGACTGGACCGGGCGGACGTTTGAGCAGCTTTCAGTACAAACGGAATTCCAAAGGTTCAATACTTTTCGCAGCTGTGCCCAGGCTCCAGGTGGTGAGTCAATGCAAGAGGCGCAGACACGCATAACAAGAGCACTTCAGGCGCTTGCCTTGAAGCACCCGAATGAGCTAGTCGCTGTGATAAGTCATTCGGATATTATAAAAGCTGCCGTAGCATACTATGCAGGAATACACCTTGACCTTTTTCACAGGATTGAAATCAGTCCGGCCTCTGTGAGCATTATCGAACTTGGCGACGAGCGTGTACACATTCATTTAGTGAACTATACAGGTGGCATAGAAATTTAGTAGATGGATAGAGCGGAAGTCTTCACCAGAGCACGGCTTCAAAGCTAGTACCTCTATTAAAAATTCCCTTTATGACCAATACCATTGATAAAGCACAAGGAAAGCTTGGCATCCTTATACCCGGCCTTGGTGCCGTGGCCACTACATTGATTGCTGGTGTGGAAGCCGTAAAGAAGAACCTCGCTCAGCCCGTAGGGTCTCTTACGCAAATGGGCAATATCCGACTAGGGAAGAGAACAGAAGACCGCTTTCCCAAGATTAAGGATTTCGTTCCTCTTGCTGACTTGCAGGATATTGTATTCGGCGGATGGGATATATACAGCGACAACGTGTTCGAGGCTGCAGTGAAAGCAAGAGTACTTGAACCAATGCTACTGCATGCGATTAAGGATGAGCTCGAAAGCATTCAACCAATGAAGGCGGTATTCGACCGGTCGTATGTTGCCAATCTCGAAGGTGAACATGTAAAGAAGGGAACAACAAAGGCAGAGCTCGCGAACTCAGTGATGAATGATATTGAAAGCTTCAGGGAAGCGAACGATTGTTCGCGAGTTGTCGTAATATGGTGCGGATCAACAGAGCGATACCTTGAAGCCAGTGCAGTACATCAATCTATCGACGCGTTTGAAGAGGGGCTGCAAAACAACCACCCAGACATCTCCCCATCAATGATATATGCCTATGCCGCAATTACCCTTGGAATCGCCTTTATCAACGGCGCCCCCAATCTAACTTGTGATATTCCCGCACTAATAGAGCTTGCAAAACAGACCGGAACGCCTATAGGCGGCAAGGACTTCAAAACTGGTCAGACGCTAATGAAAACAATTCTGGCACCGGGAATACAAGCGAGAGCGCTGGGAGTAAAAGGTTGGTTTTCGTCAAATATACTGGGCAACAGGGATGGATATGTGCTGGATAACCCAGATAACTTTAAGACCAAGGAAGTATCCAAGTTAAGCGTCCTGGACGATATACTGCGGCCGGACATCAATCCTGAGCTATATGGCGATCTGTATCACAAGGTAAGGATCAACTATTACCCTCCCCATGGAGATAATAAGGAAAGCTGGGACAATATTGACATATTTGGCTGGATGGGGTACTCAATGCAGATCAAGATCAACTTCCTTTGCCGTGACTCCATTCTGGCAGCACCTATTGTCCTTGACCTTGCACTTTTTAGTGATCTGGCGAAAAGGGCTGGTATGTCTGGCATACAGGAATGGCTTTCCTTTTACTTTAAGTCTCCGCAAACTGCGCCAGACCTTCGACCAGAACATGACATATTCAAGCAACTGATTAAGCTTCAGAACACTCTAAGGCACATGATGGGCGAGGACCTGATAACCCATTTAGGTCTTGACTACTACCAGGACCTCGTAGAGGCATTGTAGGATGAATCACTCACAAAACCTGGATTGCTTACGTGCGTAAGGCCAGGACTTGATAACGCTTTGCAAATGACCAGTAAACTCCAGGTTAATGAGGTTCCATCACAATTGGATGATCGGGTAAGTAGTAACTTTGAAGACTATTGACCCTAATCTATCATGAAGTGAAGCAGATTCTCTACACCATTCTATTGCTTTTTGCCGTCAGTTTCCGGGTGAACGGCCAGGCGTCGGCAACTGTTACGGCAAACATTATTGCGCCCTCTGCAATGTCAAAGACTTTTGAATCTTTTTCTGGCAAGGTTCCTATCACTTCATCAAGTCGTTCCCTTAACAGAGCCAGCGGATTAAATTCTGAAACTAATTTGAATGGGATAAAGATCGAAGTGCCGGCTGCCAGCTTTGCGCTTTCAGAAAATCCGGATTTTACTTATTCAGTTAGTCTGCCTGATAAGCCTCTTATTGTGATGAAGGGAGATGCATTTATTACTATAGAGAACTTCTTATTTACGAGCTCTGAAAGCGGCAACCTTTCTTCGCTTCAAAACATACATATCCGTGCTACGGTGAATCTTCAGTCATCAAAGACAGGTGGCACCTATAGCGGATCAAGCCCTATGACCATAGTTGTAAATTACAATTGATTTGCCAACAGGAGCAGCCTTACCCGAATATGAAAAAAGCCCTGTGGTGGTGATCACAGGGCTCTTGATTTATTTAGATTGAATCACTTTACCAGACTTTGGCTCTTTCACCAGCCTGGCGATACATCTTATCACCTGGCTTTACATCAAAGGCATTGTAGAACTCCTGCATATTACTGAGCGGTCCGTTGCAGCGCCATTCGTTAGGTGAGTGTGGATCTGTTACTATGCGGGCAGCCATTTCTTCCGGACGAGTATTCGCTCTCCATACCTGCGCCCAGCTAAGGAAGAACCGCTGGTCCGGAGTATATCCGTCAATCTGTTCATTGCTCTGGCCTTGCTTAGTCTTTTTAAACGCTTCATAAGCAATGGCCAGACCACCCAGATCAGCCAGGTTCTCACCAAGAGTTAGCTCACCATTTACGTGAACGGTATCAAGTACCGTGTAGCTGTTAAATTGCTTTATTACTACGCCGGCTTTGTCCTCAAACTTCTTCGCATCATCCTCAGTCCACCAGTCCTGGAGATTGCCAGATGCGTCATACTGCCGTCCCTGGTCATCAAAACCGTGCGTCATCTCATGACCTATCACACCACCAATACCACCGTAATTAACGGCATCATCAGCACTAAAGTCATAGAATGGGTATTGCAGAATTCCAGCAGGAAAGACGATCTCGTTGAATGCAGGATTGTAATAGGCATTCACAGTAGGAGGGGTCATGCCCCACTCTGTCTTATCAACAGGTCTGCCTAGCTTGGACAAGTTGTAATCGTATTCGAACGCAGAAGCGGCCAGTAGATTAGCAACGAAGTCTCCATCTACAATTGTCAGGTTTGAATAGTCCTTCCACTTGTCCGGATAACCTATTTTCTTCATGAAGGTGTTGAGCTTTCCAATTGCTTTCTTTTTGGTAACATCACTCATCCAATCCAAACGTGTAATCCGATTTGCGTAGGTTTCCTGAAGATTATTTACCAGTGCAAGCATTCGGTCCTTTGCCTCAGGCTTAAAATTCCTGTCCACATACATTTGCCCAAGCAATTCACCTACAGAACCATCTACTACAGCTAATACTCTCTTCCACCTAGGCTTCTGCTCCTGCTGTCCGCGAATGGTCTTGCCATAAAAGTTAAATCTGGCCTCATCAAACTGAGCGCTGAGATAAGGAGCCATATCATTTACAAGATGAAAGCTCAGGTACTTTTTCCAGGTATTGAGGGATGTTGCTTTTAGTTCTTTACCAACGGTTGCAAAGAATTTTGGCTGGCCAATAATAGTGCTGTCCTGATTTTTTAGCTTTAAACCTGTAAATAGTGTGTTCCAGTTCAATCCCGGCGTAACGGCATTCAGTGATGCCAGATTATACTTATTATACAGCTTGTACGGATCCCTCATCTCCACCCTGGTCATGGAAGCTTCGGCTAACTTAGTCTCTAACTCCATGATCTGTTTAGCAGTCTGTGCGGGGTTACTGTCCTTCATGAGTGTAAGCATCTCAACGAGGTATTTAGTGTAACCGTCACGTATTGCAACGGTGCGGGCGTCCTGCTTAAAGTAGTAGTCCCTGTCCGGCATCCCAAGCCCGCCCTGAAAGAACTGAGGTATCTGCTGAGTCACGTTTTTATCATCAGGAGAAACATAGAAGCGAAACAATGGACCAACACCCATCGTATGCTCAAGAGCGATCTCTTTCAGCAGCTCGTCACTTGTCTTAAGATTATTTATCCGTTGTAGTATCGGACTAAGCGGTGTCAGACCAGCACTGTTGATCCGGTCAACGTTCATTCCGTTCCTGTAAAGTGTGCCAACTTTCCAGGTAGCGCTACCTTTAGCGGCATTTTTATCAGAAGCGGCTTCCTCCAGTAAAGTATGTAGCGCCTTATAGTTATTCTCCTGTAGCTCGTTGAAGCTTCCCCATCTTGTTTCGGTGGATGGTATTGGATTGGCCTTTAACCAGGAGCCATTGGCATACATAAAGAAATTGTCACCAGGGCGTACACCTTTATCGATGTTGGCGGGATCGAGTAATTTCCGGCTAGTGCTTGCTGAAGCATTCTCCTTTTCGCCTGCAAACACTACTCCTGTAAATGCACAAAAAGCAGCACTAATAACAAGTGCTTTTCTTAATATCATACTTGATTTATTTAATCGCTGAGGAATGCAAAAATAAGAAATTTCAGGCTGACTACAGCTCTCTGCATCGTTAAAAAAGCGGGGGCAAGAGGGTGAAATCTACTGTTTTCAGGCTATCCGCCGCCTGTCCCGCCTTATCTGTTTTACCTCGATTATTCCCTGGAAGAAATATATCTTGTTACTTGCCAGGTCGCGGCAGCGGCTCCGGGTTCTTAGCTGGTCTATTTTTTCGAACACACGGCCATCTTCAGTTTCAAACCACTGACCTACCTCCAGATCATCAACCAGTCTAAACCCTGGTTTTTGTTCATCATACCGATAGAGTGCCTTGAAAAGACCAGGATCTGTACAGGTACTGGCAGCAGGATTGTGAATATAGGTGATCAGGGCACGTTCAACCTCCTTGGGAAAAAATCCTTTGCCAATAAAAGGAATAAGGATATGGCGAAACTGTGTTTTCCACTCCCGTCCGTGCGGAGACGCCTGATGTTTGAAGTGAACATAGACCTGAAGGTGGGCGATTTCATGAAGAAGCGTGATCAGAAAGCTATAGGGATTAAGATTCACATTAATGCTGATCCGGTGATGTGGCTGGTCCGGTGTTGGATGCCTGTAGTCGCCCAAAACACTTTTTCGTTCATGCGTTAGCGTCAGGTGAATGGTGTGGCTTTGAAAAAACGGTGCTACCAGATCGAAGGCTCCGGCAGGTATAAATTTTTGAAGCAGGTAAATAGAGGTTTGTTGCTTTTTCATGTCACTTTGCTTGCCTTGCCAGTTTAGATAGGAGTATGGTTTCAACCGATGTGTACACAGCGTATATACCAAACAAAATGAACAATGACGGCTTATGCAGATTTTCCCGGTTTAACATCACGTATAGCAAGATTGAAATCATGCAGACCAGCAGCTTTAGAAAAGTGGAAGCATAAACGCCCCGCACGAACGCTTCGGGTTTGTCGTTCATTTGCTTTCTGACGATTTCATAGGTGAGTACGGACAGTAGCGCCATTATTACATTCGCCGCCATCAGCAATCCAAACCGATACTCAGGCATGTACACCTTCATGGCATAAAAGCCGGCACTCAGAATCAGGAAGATTACGAATATTATCAGACTAAATTTTGTTCTCATTTAACAGGTTTATTAAACTCTCTAATTAATTGCCACAGGGAGAAGCCTAATGCTAGCAACGGTAGCAGAATTAAGAATAATGGACTCAGTCCTGTCTTCTTATCCAGCTCCCACCCTATCCAGAACGCAGCAAGCAGCATCACCATCCACTGCGTCGCCAGACCGGCGTATCGCATCATATTTCCTGTTCCCCTATTGTCCCTGCTCATACTTCGGATTCTTTCTGGTCTTTGCTTCCTTTCGTACTGATTGTATTGCCTGTTGCTTTATCACTTCAGGCGCAGGCAAAATACTGTTCATTGCATCTCTTCTTGCCTTTGCAACGTCAAGCACAGCAGTGTCTTGATGTCCTTTGTAGTCGCCAGCTATTACTTTCGTGATGTTCGCTGCATAAGCCTGTTGCGCTGTGACTAGATCGGAAAGTGAGTCAACGTTTTGCTTTAAGCGTACTACCTGCAAATGCGTTTTGTTGTTTCCATATCCGGGTATATAATATTTCAGGGGCGTAAATAGCAGGATGACTACAGTGATGAACACTGTAAGTACAAAGAGTGTGCTAAACAGCATATACATCCTGCTCTTGGTGAGATTGAACGTTGCGACTTCCTCCAGCGATTCATCATCTATGAACACCACTCTGTAAGGAGCGTTGAGTCGCTTAAAAAGCGTCGGTGTTTTAGACACTGATCTGCTCATCTTAAATTTCTTCATTCGCCTTGCTCAGAGGATTGCACCAATATTGGAGGTGTAATTTACGTTTCTAAATAAAATTTGAACAGTCTTTCTTAGGGGTCTCTTCGATTTTGTCCTTTTCACTGAATGTCTCACGCTCCCGGCTATCTCCGACTGAGCTCAAGTATCTACTGTACGCTCAATACATGACTGAATATCAATATGTTATGACGGAAATGAAGATTGCAGAGGAAAGAAGCTCAGCTATTTGGACCTGAAGCACGGAATTGCCTCGATGGATCTACCTGATCAACGTGACGTTCCCTTGCTTGTAGAAGCGCCGGCCGGTATTGGTGATTGCTTCAACCATGTAAACGTAAACGCCAAGAGGCTGCGGCCTGCCTTTAAACTGGCCATCCCAGCCTTCCTCGATGTTGGTAGTCTCAAATACTTTCTGACCCCATCGGTTGAATACTGCAAACTTTTTAAGGGTAGCCTGGCCACGCTTCACGATCTTCAGCAAGTCATTTGGTGCCGACCCGGGACTAAAGGCATTAGGCAGATCCAACACTGATTCATAGTTCACTAGTATATCTATTGAATCCATGGTCTTACATCCGTACTCTGTGGTAGCCCAAACAAAATAACGTGTGTTGACAGGGGGCTGCGCAATTGGATCGGGTATGTTGACATTGGTTAACCCTAACGGCGGCCACCAATGGAAATACAATGCATTGCCCTGGGGGTCTATATGATGGCTTTCACCAGGATAGATCATCACGGTATCCTCCAGATAGATCACTGCATTAGGAGCCATTTTCACCGTAACGTCTACAGTGTCTCTACAGCCCAGCTCATACTCGCCATATAGTGTGTAGGTCATCGTTTGGGGCGGATATACATAGGGATTGGCTACTGCCGTATCGGAGATATGCAGTGCCGGCTTCCAGAGATAACTAATGGCAGAATCTGCATGTAACTGCGCAGTATCACCGCGACAGATGGCGGTGTCTCCCGTGCCGTCCACAAGTCCCGTCGGTACGACATACAGGTATATAGTGCTGGAATCCTTACAGCCCGAAGCGTCTGTTCCGATCACCGTGTAAGTAATGGTTTTCTGTGGTTTGGCTGTCGGCGTGGCACAGTTGCTGCAGGACAGTCCGGTAAATGGCTTCCATAGATAGGTAGAAGCGCCTGATACCTGCAAACCGATGCTCGCTCCCTGGCAAATGGAATCGTCGGGACTTGTGCTTAGTACTACTTCATGTATATTGACTGTGGTGGACGCGGTATCAAGGCAGCCTTCCGCGGTTTGCCCCTTCAAGGTTACCTTGTAAGAGCCTGCCATCGTGTACATGTGCGTAGGACTTGCCAATGCTGAGGTCCCACCATCGCCAAAGTCCCATAGCCATCCGCTAAGATCAGCAGTAGACGTGTTCGTAAAGCTTGAAAGTTCCTGAAGGCAGACTGACGTGTCAGTGGTGAAATCTGCAATATAACCGGGTGCAGGTATCGTTACGCTGAAGCTCGTCTGGCATCCGTTGCTGTTTGCTACGTGTATCGTGTAGGTACCCGGCACACCTGTCAGCAATGAGTCTCCGGTGGTGCTGCCAGATGTTTGATGGACAACTTGTGAAGAAGAATTCGTCCATGTAAAGTCATAACCTGAGGTGTTTCCCCCCGCTGGTTTGATCCATGCTTTCCCCGGACTATTGTACCTGCAGCCTACTTTTGCCCCGGTGGTAAATACGCCCTGGAAGGGTACTACCTGTATGGTATAAGCAACGGTTTGTTTGCTGCTTAAAGGACAGCCATCATCCTCGAGTGTAACGAAAAACGTATAGCTTCCAATAGCCATCGTAGCGAGGTGCCACTTAAAGCTAAATACCGGGGAAGGGCCATTATTTCCGGAAACAGAGGCAACAGCACCTGCCGGCAGGCCGGCATAAGTGATCTTTATGGTATCGCCATTCGCATCTGAGGCGGCAAAGTTAAACTGCAGGGTATCAGTCATACCCTGGCACACCTGAACAGTCGTCGGTCCGGCCAATGTACCGTTCTGAAGTCCCGAAATTGTGCCAGGAGCAGGAGCTGCATTGTTGCAATTGGGCAGTATAACGAAGGTCATTTCCCTCATGTTACTCCCCACCTTCACCCCATTCCTATATTCATCTACTTTATTTACCACAACGCAGTTCATGGCAAGATTTGGCGTAAAGTTCATCTGGCCGGTGGAGGTACTGAAGTTGAAACTGCCCGGCACGGTCGGAATAGGTGCTATGGGTGTATATGGTGCGTTGTAAGTCACGTTGGTAAAGGCGTCTATATGCGCAGGGATCATAGAATACACCAGCGAGTCACCATTGGGATCGACTGCCCCCAGGTTATATCCCTGTGCCGTATTAATGCAGAAGAACGGTGTAGGCGGAGAGGTATATACGGTAGATGAGTTTGAACCGGAGAGATTATTGAGGGTAGCTTCAAGATAGATGAGCTGACCACCGGTATTAAAGATGTTTCCTATTATCGTGCTTCTGCCTGCGAGGGAGTTACTCAGCTGACCTTCAAATGCGAAGCGCCAGTCAGCCGATGGACCGGATAAGGTCACGTTTGCTGTATAGGTAAATTTCTTAACTCCTGGCAGCACAAAGCTTACGTTCGTGCACCTGGTGTTGTTTTTCTCTTCCGGGCAAACCGGTGTGATCTCGATGTTACTGTTTGCGTTGTCTATCTGCAGGTTGGTAGTGGAAAAGTAAACATTGTTGTTATACACTTCTAGGACAGGCACCGCAGTGGGCAAAAAACCAAATGACTGACTGCTTGCTGCAGAGCCGCAATCGCCGTACAGGATCAGGGTAACCTTATATGTCTGTCCGCTTATAAACTGGTAGAATAGCTCACCTCCCAAAAGGTGATTGGCCCTGCTGGATGTAGCAGCAAAGCAAAAGAGAAAAGCAAAAAGAGCAAGGGTTTTGAGGTATTTCATTGTCCTGATGTGTTGACATATCTTGGAACGATAAAAATATGTAAATATTATTTGCTATAAAAGGCAAATACAAACTTTCCGGGAACACGCTGGGCACAGATGGCTCTGCATTGATCGGAAACCTGCTCCTGCCCTTAATTGCGCGAGGCGGAGAGGCTGCTCTTCCGATTTGTCATCTTATTGTAGAAAGTTGGAAAGTAGGTTATAGAACGGCTGCAATAGGTGCAAACCGCATACGAAAATACACTCATGCCGCGTTCTACTAAAGATGTATGAATATTTGGCGAGTATGTGGTTTTGTGTGGTTTTGGTAAGTTTTTCTTATAGAAAGTTGCCGACAA
>CAMPJV010000046.1 GCA_946886975.1 uncultured Taibaiella sp.
GAAGGGGGTGAAGCAGATGTTGACCAGCTACGGTTCGTGATCCAGAAGCACGCGGCCACGCGCCTGCACTACGACTTTCGACTGGAGGTGAAAGGGGTACTGAAAAGCTGGGCCGTTCCCAAAGGCCCGTCCACGGACCCTGACGTTAAGAGGCTGGCCATGATGGTGGAAGACCACCCCTATGACTACAGGAACTTTGAGGGCATTATACCAAAAGGAAACTATGGAGCGGGCACGGTGATCATCTGGGACGAAGGCTTCTATGAGCATGCGGACTCCGAAGGCATGTCTAAGAAAGAGCAGGAAAAGCAACTGCTGAAGGATCTGCAGGCTGGCAAACTGAAGATCAATATGAAAGGGAAAAAGCTGAAGGGGGAGTTTGCCCTTGTCAGGTCGGGCAGGGGCGAGGAGAACGCCTGGTTCCTGATGAAGCTGAAAGATAAGTACGCAAGCGGAGACGACATCACGCTAAAGGACAAGTCGGTTCGATCCCGAAAAACGATAGAGCAAGTGAAGAAGACCAGCACCAGTTTCTGGGAGTCAAACCGTGGCACGGCGAAGCCAAAGAAGGCTGCTGTTAAGTCGGCCGCAAAGCCGGCGAAGAAAGCAGCTCCCGTGGCGAAAGCGGAAGTGCCGGCAACGGTAATGGACCTGATGAAGCAAGCGCCCAAAACACCCTTCCCCTCTGGGCTCCGACCGATGCTCGCCACGCTGGTGGACAAGCCCTTTGACAAGGAAGGCTGGTCTTACGAGGTGAAGTGGGATGGCTACCGCGCGCTTGCCTTTATGAACAAGAAAGCGTTTGAGCTGAAGTCGAGGAATGACAAATCCTTCAATGAGAAATTCTACCCCGTCTACGAAGCCATACAGCAATGGGGCATCCAGGCAGTGGTAGACGGAGAGATCGTAGTGGTGAAGGAGAATGGCATTGCGGATTTCGGTGCGCTGCAGAACTGGCGGAGCGAGGCGGACGGTTCGCTTATGTTTTACGTCTTTGACATCCTTTGGCTTGACGGTAAAGACCTTACCCAACTACCTCTATCCGACAGGCGACAAATACTGAAGGCCAGCATGCCGGAAGATGACGGCATTATCCGGCTGAGCGAGACGTTTGATGCCTCTGGGCTTGAGTTCTTCAACCTGGCTGTTAAGATGGGCCTGGAAGGCATCCTGGCTAAGAAAGACAATAGCCTTTACTACCCTGATGCGAGGTCGAAGGAGTGGCTGAAGGTAAAGGCAAATAAGCGTCAGGAGGTGGTAATAGGCGGGTACACCAGGAATGAGGGAACCAGCAAGCCCTTCAGCTCTCTGCTGGTAGGTGTGTTCGAGAAAGGCAAGCTACGCTACACAGGCAAGATAGGCACCGGCTTTAACCAGAAAATGCAGAAGGAGATGATGGAACAGTTCCGGCCACTGATAGTTGACCAGCCGCCGTTCGTCAATGAACCGGATGTGAACAAGCCGTCACGGTTCCGGCCCAATCCCCCGAAGGCAGATGCTACATGGCTGCAGCCAAAGCTTATATGCGAGGTGAGCTTTGCCGAGATGACCACGGACGGAGTGATGCGTCACCCTTCCTTTGAAGGGATGCGTATGGATAAGAAGCCTTCTGATGTGGTACTTGAAAAGGAAGCTCCGGTGGAAGAGCTGACGAGCAGTCAGAAGGACCTTACTTCCAAAAAGATGATCGCTCCTGCAAAGGGAAAAATTCGCAAGACGCTGCTGAATCCAAAAGACGAAACGCAGGTAAGAGACGTGGGAGGCCACGAGGTGAAGTTTACTAACCTGAGCAAGATATTCTGGCCGGATGAGAAGGTGACCAAGCGGGACATGCTGAACTACTATTACCAGGTGGCGCCTTACATGCTGCCTTACCTGAAGGACCGGCCTCAGTCGCTGAACCGTCATCCCAATGGCATCAATGGCAAAAGCTTCTACCAGAAGAACGTAAAGGGAAAGGTGCCGGACTGGGTAGCAACTTTTCCGTACCATAGCGCAGCAGATGGCAGGGACAAGGAATTCCTGGTTTGCAATGAGGAAGCAAGTCTGCTGTACATGGCATCGCTTGGTTGCATAGAGATGAACCCATGGAGCAGCAGAATAGATAAGCCGGACAATCCGGACTGGTGCATCATAGACCTCGATCCGGGCAAGAACACATTTGACCAGGTGATAGAAGCTGCAAAGGTAACATACGATGTATTGAACTCCCTGGATGTGCCATCCTATCCAAAGACATCGGGGTCAACAGGCATGCACATCTACATTCCCCTGGGGGCGAAGTACACCTACGATGATTCCAAAGAGTTTGCAAGGGCAATAGTGAAGATCGTACAGTCGCAAACATCGGGGTTCACAAGCATAGAAAGGCAAGTCTCCAAAAGAGGCGGGAAGATGTACCTGGACTTCCTGCAGAATCGTCCGCAGGCCACGCTCGCTGCTCCCTACTCGCTTAGGCCAAAGCCGGGAGCTACAGTGTCTATGCCGCTCCAGTGGGACGAAGTGAAGCCGGGGCTGAAGATGAAAGACTTTACCATATTCAACGCGATGGAGCGGGTTCGCAGCACAGGCGATATTTTCAAGCCTGTTCTTGGAAAGGGCATCAGCCTGCAGAAGGTGCTCAAAAAGCTGGAGTCTCTCGGCAAGTAGTTGGGTCCTGTCTGTAAGTTATCCACCATGGTGGCATAAAATACCCTTGTATTTCCTTGTAGAACGGCAGACCTTGTGCTCCGAAAGAAAGCCTGCGTTCATGGAAATCCATTTTTATCTAAATGAAAAAGAAGTGCCAAAGGTGTTTTTTAAGCAATTCTCTTCCCGGTGTCATGCCTGGCTAACCATTATTGACAAGTACCAGTCCTTGCTGGAAAGCGGGAACCGCTACCTGAAGCTGAACTACATACCAGCCAATAACGATGTGGTGCCTGTTTATGACGAAAACGACCCTGTCCTTAAGCAGCTTCATAAAGAAGTAGTGACAGGCAAGTAAGCCAGATGTTAATCCAGTACTAATGGGTTGGCGGAATCGTGGTGACTTCCTAATATTGCCATCTATGAAAAAGCAAACAATTTGTCTGGTATTAGCGATGCTATGCCTTACTGCTACCGCCTTCGCCCAGGAACAAACCCAGAAGCAACTTCATATCTATGAAGGACTGAACTTCGGAACTACTAAATCAGAATACTACAAACAATTCCCGGAACAGCGGGTAGTGATTAATAAATACAAGTACACCTTTCATCCAGGCTTTTACAAGGACAGCATCCTGACCTCGCTTGTTATCGCCACCGATACTATGGGTGTTGATTCATTTAAGAAGGTGGAGATGGCGATGTATAACTTGTCAGATCTCTACACCCGAGAGTTCGACAAGCCAGGCCTTTACAATAAAAACATTGGTCCGAATAAGGTGCTGAAGGGACGTTTTGTTCTGCTGACCTTCTGGAACATCGGACCTAAATATGTTCCGATCACACTTTACAGAACTAAGCAGGACATGTATTATGCGACCTGCAAGCTAGAGAACAAAGCCTTTGAGGCGTCCCTGGCTGAAGCAGACACTAAGAAGGATTAGAGCTTTTGAAGTTTGCTGATCAAACTGATTCGGAGGATAGCTTTGGCTATCCTCTGATTTTATGTATTGAAGAAGCAGGCAGAAGTTTCCCGTTTTATATATTTTGGAGGGAAATCTCCTTACATGAAGTATGCGTTTTCTTGTCTGCTGATATCTCTATGCCTGCTCTCGTGCAGGTCGAATTCAAACCAGAACGGAGTGAAAACAGTGGACGCAGAATTCGATACCTATAAGGAGCAATTCGTTGAGGTGCTCTGGAAGCTATACCCCGGTTGGGCTTCAAGCCAGGGCTATCACAAGTACGATAGTCTGCTCGTGGTGCCTGATTCTAACGCAAGAAACAAAGAAAAGGTATTCGCGAAGTCGCACATGGACTGGCTGGCCACATTCGATAAGGACAAGCTGTCAGACAATAACAAGACCGATTACCTGATGATGCAGGACTTCCTTCAAAGCATCATATGGTCGATAGATACGCTACGCTCGTTCGAATGGAATCCCTCTCAGTACAATATAGCTGAAGGGTTTGCAATGATGCTGAACGACAACTATGATTCTCTTGATAACAGGCTGAGGAACTTTTACCTCCGGATGGCTTACGTTCCGGCCTATTACGAGGCAGCTAAGCTCAACATAAAGAATCCTACCGCAGAACATACACAGCTTGCAATAGAACAGAACCTTGGCGGAGTATCCGTATTTGAAACCGAGCTTGATGACGCGTTGTCTAAGTCGCACCTGAGCGACGACGAAAAGGGAAAGATGAAAGAAAGGGCGGCGGCAGTGGTGACAGCTATAAAAGGCTACACCGATTGGCTCAGCGGGCTGAATAACCGTGAGCCCCGAAGCTTCAGGCTTGGCAGATCGCTGTATGCTCAGAAGTTTAAGTACGATATACAATCCGGCTATTCGGTAGACGAGATCTACAGCAAGGCACTTGCTCATAAGAAGGAGCTTCATCAAAAGATGTACGTAACAGCGAGTCAGCTATGGCCCAAATACATGGGCGGCGGTCCCAGACCTGCGGACACCCTGGCGCTGATCCGCGCCGTAATTGATAAGGTTTCTCAAAGGCACGCTAACCCTGATTCTTTTCAGCAGGTTATTGAACAGCAAATCCCCTCCCTGGTAAGCTTTATAAAAAACAAGGACCTCATATATCTTGATTCATCAAAGCCGTTGGTTATCCGGAAGGAGCCCGCATATATGGCCGGAGTAGCCGGCGCGTCAATTAGCTCTCCTGGTCCGTATGACAAGCATGGAAATACCTACTACAACGTTGGCAGCCTTTCAGGCTGGAGCGCGGAAAAGGCGGAGAGCTACTTGCGAGAGTACAATTACTATACGCTGCAGATACTGAATATCCATGAAGCATTGCCAGGCCACTACACACAACTTGTATATGCAAACCAGTCCCCGAGCATCATCAAAGCCATACTGGGTAATAACACTATGATAGAAGGCTGGGCTGTGTACACAGAACTGATGATGCTTGAGAACGGTTACGGCGCTCCGGAGGGCAGTGACGAGCCAGAGCCTGAGATGTGGCTGATGTACTATAAATGGAACCTGCGCAGTACCTGTAATATGATACTGGACTACAATGTGCATGCGAACAATATGAGCAAAGAAGAGGCAATGCACCTCCTCGTTGATGAAGCCTTTCAGCAGCAAGCCGAGGCCGAAGGGAAGTGGAGGAGGGTCAGTGTAACCTCAGTTCAGCTCTGCTGCTATTTCACGGGGTTCACGGAGATATACGAGCTGCGGGAGGAGCTAAAGACTAAGATGGGTGACAAGTTTAACCTGAAAGCATTCCATGAGAAGTTCCTGAGCTATGGAAGCGCCCCGGTGAAATACATTCGCCAGATGATGCTTAAGGATCTCGCTGGCTAAACATGGAGCATTAGAGGACGCCATCTGGATTCACCATAAAAAAAGAAGAGGCTGCCTTAGACAACCTCTTCCTCAATATACCGCTCTATTTCCTTAATGGACAGACTGGACATTTTGCTGATTTTCGATATTGTACTTCTCTCTGAATCCCTCAAGGGTGCATGTGATGTTTTTCAAAGGCGCTTTGATATCACGGAACTCTCTTATTAATTCAAGGACATCAAAATCTATATAGTCAGAGTGGGAAGCGTCAATGATCACTTTGCTATTTGCAGGTATGTGGTCAAGCGTCTGCCTGATAGCAGCCTTGTTCAGAAACGATACCTCTTCAGCGAGCCGGATCCTGACAATATCACCCTCCTGGTGCTGGTCCTTGTGAAAGAAATAAGAGTTCTTCAGGTTGCCATGTAAAATGGCTGCGGATGCTGCTATAAGTCCGGCAACTACACCCACAAGCAGGCCTTCACCTTTTAACGGCTGATACAATCCAAAGAGGTCTATGCCAAGGATTGTAGCCACTGTGACGAAGAAGGGTATCGCCTGGTATTTGCCATTCTTAAGGACATTCGAGAAAATAGAGAGATTGCAGAGCTTATACCCTGTCAGTAACAGGATGGCTGCAAGGGAGGCCAATGGAATAAGGCTGAGCAGAGTAGGGATGGATATTACACAAACAAGCAATAAAAATCCGTGGAATATCGCCGAGATCCTGGTCTTGGCTCCTGCGTGTAAATTAGCGCTGCTCCTTACAATAACGCTCGTAATGGGCAGTCCTCCGATCAATCCTGAAATAGTATTCCCAACCCCCTGAGCGAAGAGCTCCCTGTTTGTATTTGTAACGTTCCGTTCAGGGTCAAGATTGTCTATAGCTTCGATGCATAGCAATGTTTCGAGAGACGCAATTATCGCAATCATCACACCAGTTATGATGACCTTGCTATTCAGAAATCCTCGAAGGTCAGGTAAAGTGAAAAAGCTCATGAAATGGGCTGGACTTTCTGCCGCGGGTAGCTGAACCAGGTGCGTTTCATTAAGTGCCAGAGGGCTACTCATTGACTTAAATGCTTCATTGAGAACCATAGCCACAACAACTGCTACTAGGGCGCCAGGAATAAACTTAACCCTTTTCTTAATGAATGGCTTGTCCCACATGATCATTATGATTAAAGACAGCAGACAAATAATTACAGCTCCGGCGTTGACATGCTGCAATGGCAGCAACAGTTCGTGCCAGTCACCCATATTGAAATCAGTGAGTATTCCTTTCTGGTCCCGGTCATATCCAACCGCGTGCGGGATCTGCTTGGCTATGATCAATATGCCAATACTTGTCAGCAATCCCTTTATGACACTGGACGGGAAGTAGTTGGCAATGCCGCCCAGGCGCGCAATGCTGATCAGGATCTGGATAACGCCTGCGATAACTACCGCGCAAAGAAACAGGTCAAAAGAGCCAATGTTGGTAATAGCGGCAAGTACCAGAGCTGCCAGTCCTGCTGCAGGCCCGCTTACACTGAGATTGGAGCCGCTCAATGAGCCAATGACAATGCCGCCTATAATGCCCGAAATCAGACCGCTAAAGAACGGAGCGCCTGAGGCTAGTGAAATACCCAGGCAAAGTGGAAGCGCGACGAGGAAAACTACAAGCCCTGATGGTAGATCGGTCTTTATGTACTTAAATGTTAATCCTTTAGGATTCATACACTATACTTTAATGTTGAAGTAATTAGAGTACTGCTTAAACAGTTCAATGGCAATGCTCCCCGGAGGGGTAACTCTGTAGCTTAACGCTACCCGGTGATGTATTGGAAATCGGGAGGTGAGTAGTCCCTTCGGCTATGGTCTGAACCCAGGTAAGGAGGGACTTTGTGGAGTGCGGAATAACGAAGGTTAGCGTCTGAACGACACTGCGTCTGTATCAACGAAAAGTATAAAGAAAAGTCCTTTTTCTCTTCCTTGTCTCCCGTCTGTTCAGATTTAGAGCTCTTATCCTCATTGTCGACGTCTTCAAAGCAATGGATGGTCATGTACGACTGCTTTAAGCAAGGGTGCACTGCCTTATAGCTGTAAGCTATAAACACAAGAGCTAAAAACAGTTTGGCAATGACGGTGTTCAAATTCAGAATAAGTAAGATGCAAAGAAATGAGTTTAGACAGAAAAGCGAAACACTTTAACGTTTTTAACAGTCTGCGGCGCGTAAGTTTCGGGGGGCGTTCGTCTTGTGCCAAGCCGCCACATTGATACTGTTTTGTTTAAATATGGTATCCTGCTCTTATTTCACGATAATAAATGACCTAAATCCCTATTTTTGCTTTCTTCCTAAATAATTTGTGCTTTGCGGTTAAAGTCGTTGGATATTAAAGGGTTTAAGTCCTTTGCAGACAAAACCCATGTATTGCTCGATCATCCTATTACCGGGATTGTCGGGCCGAATGGTTGTGGCAAATCAAATATTATAGATGCCATCCGTTGGGTGATTGGTGAGCATAAGATTAAGGCACTACGTTCTGACAACCTGGAGGACCTGATATTTAATGGCTCAAGGACAAGGGCGGGCTCGGGTATGGCCGAGGTAAGTCTCACATTTGAAAATACAAGGAACCTACTGCCTACAGAGTTTACTACTGTAACAATTACACGGAAGTTCTATAAGAACGGAGAAAGTGAATACAGGCTAAATGATGTGACCTGTCGCCTGAAGGATATCCATAATCTTTTCCTGGACACCGGTGTAAGTAACGACTCCTATGCCATAATCGAGCTTGGGATGGTAGATGATATCATCAAGGATAAAGAAGGTTCCCGCCGAAGGATGCTGGAACAGGCAGCAGGGATATCGATCTATAAGACCCGGAAGAAAGAAGCCAAAGCTAAGCTTGACCTCACAGAACAGGATATTTCACGTATTGAGGATCTGCTGTTCGAAATAGGAAATAATGTCCGCACGTTGGAAAACCAGGCAAAGAAAGCCGAGCGGTATTTCCAGATCAAAGGAGAATATAAAGAGGTGAGTGTTGAACTTGCCAAAGCATCACTTGAACAATTCAATGATCAGTATAGAAGTTTAAACGACCAGCATAACACTGAGACCGATAAGAAACACGAGCTGGAAGCTTTAGTTGCCACAGAGGAGGCGAATGTAGAGCAGCAGAAGGTAAAACTGATACAGAAAGAACAGGAACTAAATGGCTTGCAGAAGCAGTTTAATGACCTGGTAAACAGGATAAGGCAGCTTGAGAGTGATAAGAAACTGGCAGCTCAGCGACTTGAACACCTAAAAGAAAGGGAGCGTAGTCTCACTGAGTTTCTGTCAGGAGCCGATGTTCAGCTAAAACAACTTGAGGAGTCCATCACGTTTGCAGATAAACAGATATCAGACGAAACAGGTCAGGTGGAAGCGCTTCGCGACCAGTTGGAGACATTGCGGGCCACTGTGGATGAAAAGCGTGAGGCTTTTGACGATCGGAAAAGAGCATTGGAACAGAGCCGGACCGAGTACCAGCAAAAGCAAAGGGTCCAGTTCGATGCCGAAAAGAAGGTTGCGGTTGCAGATACCTCTGTAATGAATCTGCAGCGGAGTATGCAGCAGATCCAGGAAGAGAAGGGAACGCGAAATGCCCAGATAACACAACTCAGGAATGAAAATCAAGACGCCGAGGATCAACTTCAGCAGAAGCAGGATGATCTGCAGGCGCTGGTGACCCGGCACGAGGAGGTAAAGGGTAAAATACTTCAGAGCCAGGAGCAACTGGAAAGCCTTAGGAGCCAGTTGGTTGATGAGAATCGTAAGCTGGACAGCCGTCGCAATGAACATGATCTGCTGAAGTCATTGGTGGAGAGCCTGGAAGGCTATCCTGACAGCATCAAGTTTCTTAAGAAGAATAAAGAGTGGAACAGTGATGCGCCGCTGCTGTCTGATGTGTTTGTGGTACAGAATGACTATCGCACGGCGCTTGAGAACTTACTTGACAACTATCTCAACTACTATATAGTAGAGAACCTTGGGGAAGCAGCAAAAGCTGTTCACTTGCTTGAGTCTAACAAAAAAGGAAAGGCGAATTTCTTTGTCCTCAACCACTTTGGCCAATACACTAACGGATCACCTTCTGATATCGCCGGCTTAGTGCCTGCTCTCAGTGTGGTTTCTGTAGATGAACAGTTCATGCCCCTGGCCCAGCACTTGCTGGGACATGTATACATAGCCACAGACGGCGCAGATGTAGCTACTCTGCCCTTAGAGAACGGAAATGTGATTGTAGCCAAGACTGGCAAGATGGTTAGGGGTCATTACCACCTCGGGGGAGGCTCCATTGGTCTCTTCGAGGGTAATAAAATTGGAAGGGCAAAGAACCTCGAGCGCCTGGCGAAGGAAATAACAGACCTGACGGAAAAGACTACCGAGCTGAAGGCATATATCTCAGAGACACAAACGAAGATAACGGGCTTCAACCAGGAACTGAACGACAAGGCTATTGAGCAGACCAGGCAGGAGATCAACCGCCTGCAGAATCAGATTGTAAACCTCGGTCACCGCGTGGAGAATTTCGAACACCTGAACGATACAGGCGAGAAGCGCCTGCAGGATCTCCAGGAGCAGCTCGATCATACTCATGAGAGTATCAGCGATACCAGGAATGAATTAGAGGATATCACCGGAGAACTCCAGGGACTTCAGCAGAAGATACAATCCGCCGAGGCGGAGTTCCAGGCCGTAGAGCAGGAGTTCAACTTCGCGACGCAGCAGTATAATCAGCAGAACATCCAGTACACTCGCCAGCAGAGTAAGATTGAGGGCCT
The DNA here is from genome assembly GCA_946886975.1 of uncultured Taibaiella sp. The sequence goes on from CAMPJV010000046.1 coordinate 10,264, forward strand.
GAAGCAGGAATTAAGTTTCCGCAGCAACCAGTTGAATGATCTGCAGCGTCAGATTGGTACCAATAAGGAGCAGCTCCAGCAGACAACAGTTCAGTTAGCCGAGACTGAAGGCAGGCTTCATGGGGGAGATAATGAGCTATATGAACTGCTGTCCAGAAAAGAGAAGGACGAAAAGGACCTTAATGAGAAAGACCGCCTGTACTATGAAATGCGTAATAATATTTCAGCGCAGGAAGGTCATCTGAATCAGAAACGCAGAGAGAAGGAGCATGCAGAAGTCCTGTTAAATGGTATAAAGGACCAGCTGAACGAAATGAAGCTACGCCTTGCTGGTTTGAAGGAGCGGCTGAATGTGGAGTTCAGGGTCAATCTGGACGAGATCATTGATGAGCCCCGTAAGGGAGAACAGAGTCTTGATGAGCTCATAGCAGAATCCGAGCGCATGAAGAAGAGACTGGAGAATATGGGCGAGGTAAATCCCACTGCCATTGAAGCCTACACAGAAATGAAGGCCCGTCACGACTTCATCGTTGAACAAAAGACTGACCTTGTAAACGCTAAGGAATCTCTGCTGGCGACCATTGAGGAAGTGGAGAATACTGCAAATGCCAAATTCAGAGAGACCTTTGACGCAGTGAGGGAAAACTTTGTCACTGTATTTAAGGCGCTGTTTACCGAAGAAGACATGTGCGATCTGCGCCTTACGGATCCAGATAATATTGCCGACAGTGGTATTGAGATTTATGCTCAGCCCAAGGGCAAGCGGCCAAGCACACTCACTCAGCTATCTGGTGGGGAGAAGACGCTGACATCTACAGCCTTCCTTTTTGCCATCTACCTGATCAAGCCCGCGCCGTTCTGTATCCTCGATGAGGTGGATGCTCCACTTGACGATGCGAACGTTGGCAAGTTCACTCAAATGATCCGTAAGTTCTCAGATAACTCACAATTCATCATAGTGACGCACAATAAACAGACAATGGCTGCCGTAGACGTGATCTATGGTGTGACAATGCAGGAGGCGGGCGTCAGTAAGCTCGTGCCCGTTGATTTCAGAAGCCTGAACTAGTTTCCCGAAGAACAAAGTATAAAGCCTTCCGCCATTGGCGGAAGGCTTTATACTTTTCAGCTGTCATCCCTATGGCTTATTGTATCACCACTGTATCTATTCCACTTTCTTTGTGCACATGGCAGCAATCTGCTGATATGACGAAGGCCTCGTCTACTACCACTTTCCCTCCTTTCATACCAACAAAGCGGAACTCATCCTTTGCGTTTGCCAGTTTACTCTTATAGGAGTCATCTAATACAGCGTATTGTCCTTCTCCCATCTCCTGAGACACCTCTATCCGCTCACCACTCCTTTTCCGTGTAGTATATACCTCATCAAGCATCACAGGCGCATGCTGCTGGTCCTCTACGTACACCGCAACAGTAATGAAAACCTCTGTACAAGCAACATCTTTACAGTTCTGCTTGCATGACTGGGCCATAAAGAACGGGCTCAGGAGTAGCATTACGAGTGTAACAATTAGTCTATACATGAGGAGTATTTAAAGGCTTCAACTAATGAGGGTTGAAAATACTTAATCCTTACCAGACCAATGATCTTCTCCATTCCTTCATTCGAAAGCTACAGATATTTATCGGGAATGCCTTTAGAGCCCGTTCGGATTCACATCTCTCTTCTCGCCTCCAAAGAGCCTGTACCCTACGGTCAGTCTAAGATATGGCTGTGTATATATCTTCCGCACCTGCTCATTGGGAATATACCTCATGTCAGATATGTTCTGCCTTACCAGGAAGTCAACCAATAGGCGTCTCCTCAGTTCATAGCTGAACCCTAAGAGATATCCAAATCTCGCGGCATTGGTGGTCGGATTCTGGCTTGCCAGGGGATTTGCAGTTGAGATCTCTGGGGTATTAT
>CAMPJV010000047.1 GCA_946886975.1 uncultured Taibaiella sp.
TCACAAGTATCATGGACAACGTAAAGCATACAACAAATGCCCACCAATACCCTATCTTCTTTCGAATGGCCACCAGCGCCACCAAAGCGGAGACGATAATGGTGAGAACCAGAACACCAAGAAATTCAACACTCAGCAGTTTCTCCATATAGCGGTTGTTTGCATCAATATAGCCAAAATCTCCCACAATAGAAAGCTCTTTACCCCATTCCTCCTTGCTTTTCCCTGCCGAAAACACCTTGACATGGTGCCTTAGCACCACGCTCTGCAGCGGCTCTTCATCGCTTAATATAGGGAGTATATACGGGGTAAATACGGGCTAAATACAAGGTATATACGGGGTAAGTATGGATATTCACCGGAGTACCCCTTCTTTTCGCGTGCTGTACCCTGGGCTCTTGAGCCAGATTACACGAGCCCTGCCCAGGCCCTCCCGGCGTTAACGCAAATCTCACAACACCCACACCGCTCCAAGGTCTCGCGCTCAATGGCAACTCTCCCCGATAATCACTACTTTGCAGCCGCAAATTTTGGATTCATGCAAAGAGATACAGCCATATTCAACCTCATTCAAGAAGAACTGGAACGTCAGCGCCGCGGATTAGAGCTCATCGCATCCGAAAACTTTACTAGCCAGCAGGTCATGGAGGCCATGGGGAATGTAATGACCAATAAATACGCAGAAGGATACCCCGGCAAGAGGTATTATGGTGGCTGTGAGGTTGTGGACCAGAGTGAGCAGCTCGCAATCGACAGGGCTAAAGAAATATTTGGGGTAGAATACGCTAACGTCCAGCCCCATAGCGGCGCTCAGGCGAATGCGGCTGTCATGCTTGCCTGCCTTAAGCCTGGAGACACCATTCTCGGCCTCGATCTGAGCATGGGTGGCCACCTCACCCACGGCTCCCCGGTCAATTTCTCCGGCAAGCTCTACAATCCCGTCTTCTATGGCGTAAAGAAAGAAGATGGCCTCATAGATTATGACCACATGGAGCAGCAGGCGCTGAAGCACAAACCCAAATTGATCATCTGTGGCGCTTCTGCCTATAGCCGCGATTGGGACTATGCCCGCATCCGCTCCATAGCAGATAAGGTTAAAGCGCTGGTAATGGCTGATATAGCCCACCCCGCCGGCCTCATCGCCAAAGGCTTGCTTACCACTCCTTTCCAGCATTGTCATATTGTTACCTCCACCACCCACAAGACTCTTCGTGGCCCAAGGGGTGGCATAATCCTGATGCAGAAAGACTTCGAAAACCCCTGGGGCATTAAAGGCCCGAAAGGCGATATCCGCACTATGGGGCAGCTCTTAGACCTGGCTGTGTTCCCCGGCACCCAGGGTGGTCCTCTGGAACATGTCATAGCTGCAAAGGCTGTGTCTTTCTTCGAGATCCTGCAGCCGGCATTCCTTACCTACGGCCGCCAGATCATCACCAACGCCCAGGCGCTTGCCAATGCGTTCCTCGCCAAAGGCTATCACATCGTCTCCGGCGGCACCGACAATCACCTGCTCCTCATCGACCTCCGCAATAAGGATATCAGTGGCAAGAAGGCCGAGAACACGCTCGTCAGGTCAGACATTACAATAAACAAGAACATGGTACCGTTCGATGATAAGTCTCCATTCATCACCTCCGGCATCCGGATCGGCGTGGCGGCTATCACCACGCGCGGACTTACGGAAGAGCATATGCCACAGCTTGTAGACTGGCTCGATCGCGTATTGATGAACGCCGACAGCGAGGAAACGATCCTCAAGGTGCGCGGCGAGGTCAATGAGTTCATGAAAGGTTTCCCCCTTTATCCCGGGATGAACTAAGTCCTGCAGTAGCTCTTAAAGAACTGGTGTAATCTTTGCTGTTGTATTAAGTTTAACATGACTACGGTCAGTCAATTTTCACTTTATGACTACCTTGCAAAGGCCTCCGCTTGCCCTTAAGTAAGGAGAAAATAAAGAGGGTCAGGTAATTAAAGCACAACTGAATGAAGAACAGGTTAATCTACTTTACAGCTATTCTTGTCCTGCTGTCTCTTGTCATCACAGAGACCTCTTATGGACAGAGGAGAAAAAGAAAAAAGGTAGCCAAGACGCTCACCGTTTACGATATCGACACGCTGGTAAACCCCATTCCGCTCCAGCGCCGCATGTGGCACGACAAGATAGACAAGGCTCAGACCGGTGCCGACTGGTATGATGGAAAACAGGATGGTGTGGTCCACTTTGGCGAAGACGAGACTTCCGGCAATCTGCTCACCGAAGCCCTCCTGAAGGACGTGAACCACATGCAAATCATGATCGAGAACCTGCCCTTCAACGGCCAGGAGAACAATGAGGGCCAGATGAAGATTCGCTACCTCTCTGATGTCTACGAGATGCTCAGGAAGTTTAATGCCGATACAAGGGTCGATCCGGTATTCTGGAGGAGAACGGTCAATAACTTCCGTGAGCTGCTCATTGCGAAGTACGAGGACAGGTTGTTGGCTTACGTCCATGAGCACCCGGATATTTATACGCTTACAAATGTCCATTTACTGAACGGCAATCCTGAGGCCCGTGCTTATGTCTACACCGAGATGGGCAAGCAGAACCCCAGGATGATGATCAAGCGCCTGTCTGAATATGCCAAAGATCCCTTCGCTGATGAGATCATATCCAACGCGGCCAAGCTGATGCCCATGGACATCTATAACTATGCAACCTCCACTAACTACACGCTCAGCAATGCCGTTCGCAGAAGCAAAGACCCGCTGGTGCAGGCCATCGTAAGGATCACCCAGGACTCTAAGTCTCCGCTCAAGGCCATGCCCTTCCTTAGCGACATCCACAGTGGCAGGAAGACAGTTGCGGAGATAGACCGAATCACTTCCAATCAGGACCTTTTCTATAAGAACCTCGTCCGGCTCAAACTTGAGAATGAGAAGGTGGGCAGCGTTACCTATTCTAACGAGCTTCAATATCTCGGGCTAAAGTATGTGCGGGACATGAATGATCTGCATAATGAAAAAGACCCCATAAGGTTCAAAGGCATAGAGGGCTTCACGCCTGAAGAGCTCTATTTCATTATGGTCTATGGACAGGATGAGATATATACCAGTTCCTTCCTCGGCACGTTCAAGCGCATGCTCGAGCGCATGGGCGACAGTGTCAAAGGCGGCGATCTCCTTAATAAGATACACTACGATAAGTTTAGGACCTTCATCAGGATGTCCGCTGGTTACAATACCCTCGGAAGGTTCCTTGCCACAATGAGCAAGGAGCATCAGAATAAGCTCATGAGCGACTTCATCTCCGGTCTTGACAAGGGAGAAGAAGAAGAGCTCGAGGATGCAGTAGATGTAGCGGATGCTTTCGGCAGCATCACCGACCCTGAGCTATTAAGTTATTTACAAAACGAAGTAAAGAAGAACTATGAACGCTCCTATGCGGAGAGAAGCATGAAGGGTATGCGCGTGTACGCCCTCCTTGCTACCTTGTTCAATGGCCTGAAAGCAAGCGACAACCAGGAAGCACTGAAGCAGCAGTCCGAGATACTTAGCCTGCCACCTATTAACCTCGTCCAGTATAAGAACCTTGTAAATGATTCCGGAATCGTCTACCAGCAGGTATTCTTCTATGGAGATGAGGATGGCAAGACCTCCTTCGTGAGCTTTATGGGCAACTTTAAAGACGGGAAATGGAAAGTAACGCCGAGCAAATACTGGACTACGATAGCCTCCACCTCAGGCAAGCCTATCGTGATCTATGCCAACAATCCTTTGACTGAACCAGAAGATGAGGAAGCACAAAAGCAACTTGCAGAGCATCTAGCAGCAAAGGGTATACTGCCTTCCATCATTGTACACCGGGGCCATAGCTACCACCTGCCGCTTACCCTTGAAAGACTAAATAAGAATACCAGGGTTGTAATGCTTGGCTCTTGTGGTGGTTACCACAACCTGGCCGAAGTACTTACCCGTTCTCCGGACGCACACATCATCTCCTCTAAGCAAACAGGAGCTATGAATGTAAACGAGCCGATCATCAAGTCCATGGAAACTAAGCTCCTGGCCGGCCAGGACATCGACTGGATCAGCATGTGGAAAGACCTGGGCACTTACTTTACTACTAAGATGCCAACCTACAAAGAGACATTCTCCGACTATGTGCCGCCACATAAGAACCTCGGAGCCATATTTATCAAAGCATACAGAAGGCTTTCCGGCAACGAAGAGCTGTTATAAAGAGAGGAGCCAACTGGCTCCTCTCTTATTTAATAAATCCCCTGATCAGCTCATTAACCTCTTTGGCCTTTTCCCACTGCACAAAGTGTCCGGCCTTCTCCACAATGTGCAGCTCAGCGTGGGGCATTTGCGCAGCACCCTCCTCGGCTATCTTTCTCGTCGTAGTTGGATGTATCATCCTGTTGGGGATAAGCGCATCCCTGTCTCCAAAGATCACCAGCGCAGGCTGCTGCACCAGGTGCAGACTGTTGAACACCGGCTCATGAAGCATGCCATGTATACATGCCTCCACCATCTTCCTGTACTCCCTCACCGGCTGCTTATGCATCAGCTTTACAAGGTCCCTTATCATCTCATCCCCCTGACCATTATGATGGTAAAAGCTGGTTTGTATAGTCTTTTTAAGGCTGTTCTCCTCGCTGGAGAAGATATCGAAGAAATTGAGAGTAGCCTGGTATATCCCCGTCTCCATCGGTGTGAACTGTTCAAACCCTGCCGGGGCGCATAATACCAGCTTCTGTGCAACGGCAGGATTCCTCAATACAGTAGCGATCACTACCTGCGCCCCCATCGAGTGGCCGACAAGAACAACATTCTGTAGCTTCAACTCCTTGATGAAGCTTTCAACTACGCCGGAAAAGTACTGTATGCTGTAAGGGTAGTCCCCACATTCTGACAAACCATTCCCTGGCAGGTCCAGCGCGATGCAGCGATACTGGTCCTTCAGTGCCTCAATGTTCTTCTTCCACCCCATAGCGTAGTTAGCCAATCCGTGTATAAAAAGAACCGTTTTGTCGCCCGCACCCTCGTCCACATAATTAATTATTCCTGTTTCCTTAAGTTTTAAAGTCCTCGTCTTAAAAGGATATCCCAATCCTATGTCTCTCATAGCGATAAAGTTAAGCGTTGAGCCCGTTAGGGAAAATACCAGAAGGGAAGATTGTGGAAAGGTGTGGAATGCCACCCTTGGAACGGTTTTTATTCCCTGTTATAGAACTTAAAAGGAACAAAACATAGAGAGGAGCTTATACTGAATCGCTCCTATCACTAAGAAAGTCAGTTTTCAGTTGTGTGTGTGATTAATGAAAAAGGTGCACTATTCGTAGCGCACCTTTCTTCATTATCTCTTGTTTGTTCTTTTAGCACCTGTCCACAACCCATTTGGCAACCGCAGGGCCCAGTTCTTTCTGCGACTTACCCCCTACGAACACACCTATGTGCCCTCCAGGGAATGCATACTCCTTCTTGTCCTTCGACCCGATCTTACTCATAACGGCAAGTGTGCTTGGATTCGGAATGATATTGTCCTCAGTAGCATACACATTCAGGTAAGGAACATTCATATTCTTCAGGTTCACCTTACGGCCACCGAGCTCCAGCTCACCTTTTATAAGCTTGTTGTCCCGGAACAGGTCTTTGATATACTTCCTGTACATTTCGCCGGCAATGGCAGGGAGATCTCCCTTCCACTTCTCCATCCGCAGGAAGTTCATCAGCTTATCCTGGTCTTCCATAGAATCCAGCACACCGAAATACTTGCTGATGTTCATGCTGGGCTTCAGCATACCGAACGCGCTGTCAATCTGAGCTCCTGGTATAGTACCCACACTGTCTACCATGGTATCTACATCTATGTACTTGGCCCATTTGTAAAGCATGCATCCGCCGTTCTCAAAGTCAAAAGGCGCTACATACGTAGTCAGTGACTTAAGCTTTTCAGGATACAAAGAAGCGTAGATCATAGAGTAAGTTCCGCCCTGGCAGATGCCCATCTTGTGGATCTTATCCACTTTATGCCTCTTGCGGAGGAAATCCACCGCATCGTTCATATAGCCATCAATGTAGTCCTCCATAGTGAGGTACCTGTCCGCTTTGGTGGGATATCCCCAGTCCATAATGTATACATCCAGGCCTTCATCTACAAACTTCTTCATCAGGCTGCGGTCAGGCTGCAGATCCAGTACGTCGTGCCTGTTCAGCATGGCAAATGATACCAGCACTGGTGTAGTGCATTTCGCCTTCGTATCCCTCAGGTAATGGTACATGCTCACTTTGTCGCTTTGCCACACCAGTTCTTTGGGGGTAGTAGCAACTTCTACATTATCGATCTTCTGCAGTGTCTCATAGCCTTTGGTCAGTTTCTGAGTGGTGGAGATAAGCTCTTCCATCATTCCCGTGGGGTTCCAATTCATTTTCTCTGTTTTTTACCGCGCAAAGCTACGAATACTTTGCTGTAATATCTGATATGATTGAGGTAAATATTACGAAATCAGCCGCTTAGAGGTGTCCACCTTGCCTACCCTCCCCCCGGAGACTCAGAAGTACCCGAGATAAAGCTTAGAGTAGGTAGTGTACTCTATGCTCAGCTCATCGCCAGTGTCCAGCCGTCTAAAGTCCGGCTCGTTTACTTCAATGCTGAGCTTGATGGCCGAAGAGAGATAAAAGTAGAAGGAATTATTAGATGGGATATACTGTTTACGGGTCACGTAGGTTCTTTCTATGGTTTTAGTGCCGACACGTATGTCCTTTTGCACTTTTCTGAGGTTGTTGTAGTAGCCCCAGTAGATACCAGCGCCCGAGAAAGTTGCAAGGAATGATACGCCCAGGAAATAATACGTTAGAGAGAATGGGTTCTCTACGCCCTCTATAGCACGGAACCATGCAATAATGAAGGGGCAGACAAAACAGAGTATCATGAAGACGCGTACCACTTTGTAAAACTGTTTCCGCTCCTTTGTCTCCTTTCTTCTCAGGAAAGAAAGCTCATCACCACTCAGGGCTTCACGATATTTTACTAAGTCAAGCGACATTGGATTTTAAGGAAAGGCCGTAAATACCAGCGTATTTCCCTTCGATATAGCTCATGAACGAAGAAAAGTCTAATCCCCGGCCCGTAATATTCCTGCATAACTCCTCACTCCTGTACCTCCTTCCGTGGCGGTGAACCTTAGTCCTAAGCCACTGAAGCAACTCGCCAAACTGCCCATGCTCTATTTGACCCTCCAGGCCAACCAGCTCCCTGGCAGCCTGTTCAAAGAACTGAGCCGCGTAGAAGCTGCCAAGCGAGTAAGTGGGGAAGTAACCGAAGCTGCCATGGCTCCAGTGCACATCCTGCAGCACCCCTTTCTTATCATCGTCAGATGCTATATCAAAGTACACCTTGTAGTAGTCATTCCAAACGCCGGAAAGATCGGCAGTCTTTATCTCATTATTCAGCAACGCCTTCTCTATATCATAACGTATCATCACATGGAAATGGTATGTTACCTCATCTGCCTCTGTACGAATTAAAGATGGCTCTACCCTGTTGGCGCCCCAATAGAACTGCTCCAATGAGATACCACCAAGTTGTTCAGAGAATCGCTGCTGCAGCCCCTGATAGAAATACTTCCAGAAGGCAAGGCTGCGTCCTACGCAGTTCTCCCACAGCCTGGATTGCGATTCGTGAATAGATAAAGAGACAGCCGCTCCAAGTGGCATACCGTACTGCTCCTCGGGCAGGCCCTGCTCATACAATGCGTGCCCTCCCTCATGTATGCTGCTCCACAGCAATGATGCTAAGTTGTTCTCACTGACCCTGGTCGTCACCCTTACGTCGGTTGGTGCAAAGGAAGTGCTGAAGGGATGCTCAGAATAGTCCTGCCTGCCTGCTTCAAAGTCATATCCCATCTGCTTCAGCACCTCTATAGAGAAGTCCCACTGCTGTTGTTTCGGGAATGGCTGATTAAAGAAGGTATCGTTTACCTGCTCCCTGGTGGTGATCTCCTTCAAAAAAGGCGAAAGCTTTTCCTTAACCATCTGGAAGACAGGGTCCAGCATGCTTACCGATGCACCTTTCTCATAATCATCCAGCAATGCGTCGTAGCAATTACCTTCATATCCGTATAGCTCTGCCTGCTGTTTCTTTAGCTCTACCATCTTTGCCAGCTCAGGGGCATAGACGGAGAAATCGTTTCGCTCTCTTGCCTGTATCCAGGCATTGTAGCTGTTACTGGTTTGCTGTGTGATCTGCTCCACAAATGCTTTCGATAGCTTCCGGTTCTTCTGGTAGTCTTCCATGCTGAGGCGGACATTATCCTGTTCATCCTCGCTCAGGCCACTAGCGGCAGAAAGTCGTTCAAGTACATCTCCATAAGCTTCACTGGTTACCAGCTCATGAGCATGAGCAGCCAGCGTTGCAAGCTGCCTGCCTCTATATGGATATCCTTTGGGCGGCATATACACTTCCTGGTCCCATCCGAGCACAGCCGCTGCATTATTAAAGTCTGCTGCCTGTTGCGTTGTTTCCTTGTATTGCCTGTATAGTTCGCGCGTATTACTTTCACTCATAGTGGTCGTTCTTAATTCATTAACAGATCAAACCTCCTGTGCCTCAAGTCTTTCCACCTTCTTTATACCATCCAGGGTGAACAGCGCGGCACAGAGTTCATCCAGTTCCTCCCGGTCATGCACATACACCATTATCGTTCCCTCAAAGATGCCGTCTTTTGAGTCTATGCTGAGTGAGCGCATATTCATCTTCAGATCACCGGATATGATGTTTGTGATCTTCTGTATCACACCCACATCGTCCAGTCCTATTATACGCACACCACTCAGGAATGATATCTCCTTGTTCTTTGCCCACTTCGTCTTTACCACCCTGTGCCCGTAATTTGCCAGAAGCTGTGCCGCGTTAGGACAGTCTGTCCTGTGTACTTTCAATCCCTCCCCTGAAGTGATAAATCCAAATACGTCATCGCCTGGTATAGGCTGGCAGCATTGCGCAAGCTTGTACAATATCTTGTCTGAGCTCTCCCCGAAGATGATCAGCTCAGCACCTTTGCCGGGCTTTTTAGTTACTTCTTCTGCGCCCACGTGCCTGGTGTCCGGCTTTACTTCCTTTACAGGCTGGTGCAGTTTGTTTCCATGTATGGTGAATTCCTTAAGGTCCTTTAAGTCAATGCTCCCTACCGCTACAGCATAATACAGGTCCAGCGGAGAAGGCTTCTTATAGTGCAGGCACAATTCATTAATGTTGTGCTGCGACATGGTGGCGCCCATATGATCCAGCTTCCTCTGCAGTATCGCTTTTCCATCTTCTCCTATCTTTCTCTTCTCCTCCTTCAGGTAATACTTGATCCTCGACTTTGCTTTTGCGGTAGTGACGAACCCCAGCCAATCCTCCGAAGGCTTCTGCTTGGAAGAGGTAATGATCTCTACCTGGTCTCCGCTCTTCAGCTCATGACTTATAGGCACCAGCCTGTAATTCACTTTCGCGCCTATACATCTTGCACCGAGCTCGGAGTGAATATCAAAGGCAAAGTCAATGGCGGTAGCCCCTTTCGGCAGCACCCTCATATCGCCGGTGGGGGTATAGATGTATATCTCCTCGGTGAACAAGTCCAGCTTAAAGTCCTGGAGGAAGTCAAGCGTATCAGTATCCGGATTGGACAGGATGTCGCGCAGGTGCTGCAGCCAGGCATCGAGCTTGCTCTCCTGCTGAGTAGTGCCGCCTTCTTTATACTTCCAGTGGGCAGCCAGGCCTTTCTCCGCTATCTCATTCATACGGGAGGAACGGATCTGTACCTCAACCCACCTACCGCCCGGACCCATCACGGTCGTATGCAGCGCCTCATAACCGTTGCCCTTCGGCACGCTAATCCAGTCTCTCAGCCGCTCAGTGCTGGGCCTGTAGAAGTTGGTGACGATGGAGTACACCTTCCAACAGTCCTCCTTCTCCCTCTCTGGTGAAGAGTTTAAAATGATCCTGATAGCGAAGAGGTCAAATACCTCCTCGAAGGACACATGCTTCGTACGCATCTTGTTCCAGATGCTGTGTATGGCTTTAGGCCTTCCGTAGATCTCAAAATCCAGTTCATTCTTCTGCAGTTCTTCCTTGATAGGCCGGATGAATTCATTAATGTACCTGGTCCTGTCTCTCTTAGTCTCTGTGAGCCCTTTTGATATTTCCGTGTACACTTCGGGCTGTGTGTACTTCAGCGCTAGGTCTTCCAGCTCGGATTTGATCTCATACAAACCCAGCCTGTGCGCAAGCGGAGAATAGATATAGGTCGTCTCGGAGGATATCTTCAGCTGTTTGTCCCTGCTCATGCTCTCCAGCGTACGCATGTTGTGCAGCCGGTCAGCCATCTTGATCAGAATTACACGGGGATCATCGGCCAGCGTCAGCAATATCTTCCTGAAGTTCTCCGCCTGTACTGTAGTGTCAGCTTTGAGATCTACTACGTTGGATATCTTGGTGAGGCCATCTATGATCTTGGCGTAGTTGCTGCCAAATTCCCGCTCCAGGTCCTCCAGGGTTATCTCTGTATCCTCGACAGTGTCATGGAGCAGCGCGCAAATGGATGATGTCACCCCCAGACCTATCTCCTCCACCACGATCCTGGCTACCGCCAGAGGGTGCAGGATGTATGGCTCACCCGACTTACGCCGCATGTCCCGGTGAGCGTCGACCGCTATCTCAAAAGCTCTTCTCAGCAGCTTCTTGTCGCCTTTCTTTATCCTTTGCTTCAACCCGCGGAGGAGCGCCCGGTATTCTCTCAGAATGAGCTTCTTCTCTTCTTCGTCGTTCTTGCTATAAGTCAGTATTCCTGCTATCTGCATAATCTTCCTTCCACACCAATTTACAAAAAAATAGCCTGCTTATTGTGTTAAACAAGCTATTCCGCTATAGAGGAATGGCATACAAATATAGTGCTCGCCCGCTACTGACAGTTACTTATAATTCGCTTTATAAAATTGCAAATAAGGCTGCAGATCCTTGTCAGCCTCCAGCTTGCGGTAGTTATCCTCGGATATGATCCCCATCTGGTATTCCTCCGGCTTATATTCCCTGAAGACCGTATTATTTCCTTTAAGAGAGTTCATATATATCCGCGCGTGCGCTGCCGTAGGGAAAGATTTAACCACAATGAGGCCCTGAGTCGGCTGCAGCATCTGCAGATTGGCTGACAGACCCTGGCTGCTGAACTTGAATGTGTTGTAATCACTGAGGCCTGCCTTTACGCCCATTGCCTTCGATTCCATTTTATTGAACAGGAAGAGGAAGTAATGCTTGGCCTTTGTGTCATACTTGTAGCTGGCAGGCGGCGGAGCGAGGTTAGCGGTGCCCGCACCCGGAACAACAGCATTGCTATCGAGGGGTGAGCCTGCGCCCGGACTGACCTTACCAGCAGTTGAGTCTTTGCCTCCATCTACTTTAATGACGATAGGTTTGTTCTTTTTCACATAGCTCATCACGCTCTCCGCCCAGGGTCGCAGAGAGTCAGAAGGGTGCGTGCTGATAAATTGCTTTAGTAATGTATCCGCCTGATCGTAATTGCCGGCACCAGCGAGCGCTATCGCCTCCATTATGACAAAACGATTATTGTATACAGGATCATTGTATTGCTTCTGCCCATCCTTCACCCGTTGCAGCACAGTGCTGTAGTCGCGCTGCATCATCAGCCCATATGTCTCATCGTAGTAGTTGGCCACCGACACTCCGTTAGCAGAAGCAAGCAAGCCTCTTGTATCCTGAGAGGGGGTGACCTGTTTGGCCCACTCTGTATTGTTATGATCCTTCAGCAGCTTGTCAACAAGTTGCTGGGCATCGTTCAGCCTGTTCTCCTTGAGAGCGATCTGGTACCTGAGGTATAACTCCTCCGCCCTGTGATCGTGACTGGCGAAGCGCTTGTCCAGCGTATCGAGTGTCCTGGTGGCGCTGGGGAAATCCTCCAGATCGTTCACGTACGTGCCGACATAGTCATGCGGGTGAGTGGTGGCCGCG
>CAMPJV010000048.1 GCA_946886975.1 uncultured Taibaiella sp.
TTCCTCGGCATACTCAAAGGCAAATATTTCCTTTCCTTTCGATGGAGTTGCAGTTAAGGTCCCCACCAGGGCAGGGTCATCAATCCCTTGCCAATGGGCATATACGTATATTGATTTCGGAGTGACTGCCATTGTTTACTTTTTCGGAGTTTTAGGTGCTCTCTCCTTTACTAGAAGTCCCACATCCTGTAGTTTTCTCCCTAATTCGTCGTCGTCTGCCAGCTTCAAAAAGTCTTTCTCCAGTCCTAACACCAGTAGTACCTGGAAGTATGCACCCATAGCCACGCTAGGGGCACCCTTCTCGATCTGCCATAAAGTTGCCCTCGAAATACCCGCCCGTTCTGCTACCTGTTCTGCGGCTAGTTTACGCCTCAAACGGGCTAGTTTTATGTTCTCTCCTAGCGTCTTAAGTATCTTTCGTCCTTTGGGCAATATGGAGAGACTTTCCTTCATAATGTTTAGTATAATAAACAAAAATAGCTCTTTTGTTTAGATTATTAAACATTATTTGTAGATATTTCGAAGATTGGCCTTACAATTATGTTGATTACGAACAGGCTGTCTCCATTACTTCTGTTCAAAAAAAACTGCGGTCAACAGAACATCTGTCAACCGCAGTTTGTGCTGATGCTGTTTATTAACAGTTCGCGCAGCTACAATTGTTGCCACAATTACAGTTTTCACATGTGCAATTTGCATTGCCACATGGACCTTGTGCTTCAGATGTGTTTACACACTTTGACATTGACTCTTTCATAAACTTGTTTTTTAGGTTATTTAATAGTGCAAAGCTACGGCCGCTATCAGCCGTGCATGTTACACCTTCTTTGGAAAGAGTTGTATTATTTTAGACGTGGTCCAGGGACTTTCTCTTTTCCGAACCTATTTTCTTATAGTGTGAGGGTGTAAGTCCGGTAACCTTTTTGAACTGGCTGGATATATGTGCGGTACTGCTATAGTCAAGTTTGTAAGCAATTTCGGAGAGCGTCAATTCGCCATACACGAGTAGTTCCTTTACGTACTCAATCCGTTGCTCTATAAAGTAGTTCTCTATTGTCCTGCCTTCCACGGATGAAAATAAACTGCTCAGGTAGGTATACTCATGATGTAGGCTGTCGGAAATATAGGTGGAGAGCTTCAGGCGTGCAATATGCTCATCAACTTCATTTCTCGCCTTCTGAATGATCAGTTTTTTCATCTTCTCTATCACACTGCTGCCTTTTCGGTCTATCAGTTCGAAGCCGATCGCCTGTACTTTCCCTCCAAGGGTTTTCAGTTCATGTTCTTCAAGTTGTCTCTTAAGGTGGATTTCACCGAGAATGACTTTTTCAAACGAGATACCTGTCTCTGTAAGAATGGCTGTAACTGCCATTACGCAACGATGACAGACCATGTTCTTGATTGGTAATATTCTTTGTTGCACGGTATAAATATACTCAAAACGTGAATTGCCTGCAACGAGGCTCCTTGGAGCTGGTTCGGCTTGATACCTATCAGGATCCCATTGCTGCAGTCCTGACCTCTAGCCTTCCGGCCCACCAAAAATTATATAACATTTTATGCCCTTCATGTAACGTCGGGGCCAGAGGCCGGGAATACTTTTGCGACAACAAAAAAACAAGAACATGGACACGCTAAACACAGTTGAGTACAACCTGACCGCCTCAAGATTCAATTGGTCGCTCTCTGATGGCAGAACTATAGAAGCCTGGGGATTTAATAACCAACTCCCCGGACCCGCTCTGAAGGCTAAAAAGGGCGACAAGCTGGTCGTCAAAGTGAAGAACGAGTTGTCAGAGCCTACCATTATCCACTGGCATGGCATCAGGCTTCCTGCGGCTATGGATGGCACTGGCGAGGTACAAAAGCCTGTAATGCCTGGAGAGGAGTTCGTCTACAGCTTTGTAGTTCCTGATGCTGGTACTTTCTGGTATCACTCTCACCACAACGAAACTATTCAAATGGAAAGGGGCATGTATGGAGCTCTGATAGTGCAGGATGATAACGACCCCGCATTCGATGACGACCGTGTTTTCCTTCTCGATGATATGAAGTTGACCCGGGACAACAATTTTACCGTCCCCGGCAATGCCCTGGCAAGACTGAAGGAAAGACATGACGGCAGAGAGGGAAATGTCTGTCTTGTAAATGGCAAGGAAAGCCCTGAGATAACAATAAATGCCGGGCAGACGGAAAGATGGCGGTTCGTCAATACCTCTAACGCACGATATATCAGGTTGCAGCTGGGCGGAAAGACTTTTAAGATCATTGGCAACGATGGGGGTTTATTGCAACGCTCTTATGAGGCAGATGAAGTGCTGCTAACCCCTGGCGAGAGAGTCGACATAGCAGTCGGTCCATTTGCCGAGGGCGAGCATTTCACAATAGACGCTTTGCCCTATGACCGTATGACTTTTCTTAAAGCGAAAAGGAGACAATATGCCACGGTGAAAGTGATAGAAGCAAAACAAAGCATTGCCCATGTACCAACGCGATTAAGGAAGATTGATCCCCTGACTTCTCCCAATGCTCCTGCAATGCGCAGGGTAAAGCTTTCTGTTGGGCCCAGTATGAAGACGGGCTTAAGTTTCAAGGTAAATGGCGGTGTGCATGTTCAGGACCAGCCTGTGTATCTTGGGGAGCTCCAGGTATGGGAAGTAGACAATGCCAGCCTGATGGATCACCCGTTCCACCTGCACGGCTTTTTCTTCCAGGTACTCGAGGAGAACGGTAAAGCGAATACAGAAATATCATGGAAGGACACCTACAATCTAAAGCCGCGAACAAAGATCAAGATTGCCTGGATGCCTGACAGGCCGGGAAAGTGGATGTATCACTGCCATATAGTAGAGCATCATGCCGCAGGTATGATGGCGAATTTTGAAGTGATAGAAAAGGGCCAAACGTATATTCATTCAGCGCATGCACATAGCTGTGCGTAGGAGTCAATCCGGCACGATAAAAAAAGCGGCCTTCCACCTGGAAGACCGCTTTTTCATTCTGGCCAGATACTGTTATTGAAGTAAAACCTTCGTCCTGTATGTTTCTGATCTTGTCACAACTTCTACGAAGTAAATGCCCTTTGAATTCCCCGCCAGGTCAATCCTGAGTTCACTGCCGGTGCTTTCTCCTACCTTAACTGTCTTCACCATCTTTCCTGAGATATCTGTGATCACCACGGTTACATTTTCACCGTATTCAGGTAATAGCAGGGTAATAGTTCCGGTAGTCGGGTTGGGGTAAACAGTCAGTTCGTTCAGCCCAGTTGTGTTCATTTTCGCGTTAGCGCCAGGTGTTGAACCAGGTGTAACCGGTGGACAATTACCCAGCATATCTCCATGAGCCAGGTGGCCGGCAACAGAGGTAGAGTCTATGCACAATGTTTTCTTGTTCATCCCGTTAGCCTTATGACACAGGCTCACCTTGTTGTTGTTAGTGCCGCACCGAACGTCTACCACATGTATTGTTACCGTATCTGTATCCATGCAACCTAGCGAATCCATCACAGAGACTATGTAGCTCGTAGTCATTGTCGGACTTACCGCCAGTGTTCCGCCAGTACCTAATGACGTAGTGTCCGTGGTGGTGGTCCAGTTATACGTAAATCCTGCTCCCCCAAGGGCATTCATCAGAGTCACGGTTTGCGGTCCGTATCCCAGGTAGATGGTATTCATCTGCTGCCCCGGCACAGTCATCGTTGGGTTCACGGTCACACTGTTAATAAGGGTGCCTGGCAATGGTGGATTCACCGTAAAGCTTGCTGTTGCGGAGCACATGTTCGCGTCTGTTACAGTGACGGTATAGGTACCCTGTTGTACGCCTGACAGATCCTGTGTAGTGTCATTGTTGCTCCAGCTGTACGTATATGGAGTTGCACCGCCCGATACGGATATATCCACCATCCCGTTGTCTGTGTTGTTGCAGGTGAAGTTGGATGTAGTCCCTGTTATCGAAAGCGCAGCAGCTGTTGGTTGGTTAACCGTGAAACTTGACGTTGAAGTACACATGTTGGCATCTGTTACAGTTACCGTGTACGTCCCTGGCTGCAAGCCGGTCAGATTTTGATTCGTAGAGCTATTGCTCCAGCTATAGGTGTAGGCCCCGGTTCCCCCGCTTACAGACAGGTTGATCGCGCCATTGCTCGTGCTGGTGCAGGAGAAGTTGGTAACAGTTCCTGTAATGTTTATTGGAGATGGCTGGCTTACTGTTGCTGTGGCCGATCCCGTACATCCGTTTGCATCCATCACCGTCACCGTATACGTGCCGGGCATCAGGTTGTTCAGGTTCTGTGTTGTCGCATTATTGCTCCACGTGTACGTCAGTGTGCCGCTGTAGGGCTGTGCGACGGTGGTGGTGATGCTGCCGTTATTAGCTCCGTTACAGGTTATGTTCTGAGCCATTGCCTGCACGTTCAGCGTACAGGGAGCCGGCGTCACCATTATGTTGATGGTTCTTGTCGCCGTAAGCGGCGTAGAGCCGTTGTCTGTCAGGGTAAAGGTTATTGCATTCAAGCCTGTATCGGCAGTTGTGGGTACCCACCGGAATTTTGATTTCACGTGCGATCCGTTGTTCGTCATAAGGTTGCTGATGGGTAGCGCTGGTATCATCATCGCGCCTGTGGGAAGCGCAGAGGATGAAAGGGTTACCAATTGCGTCGGGGTGTCCTTACCTCTTACCTGAAATTCAACCGTATCCCCCACCTGCACGGTATAAGTCGTGTTATTCGAAGGGGAGGGGTTGCTAAAATACGGGGCACTGTTTTGTGCCTCGGCTGCGTTCCACGAGAAGGCCATAATGCCTGCTAAAATTGCCTTTCCTACTGTTCCTGAAAGAATAGATGTTTTCCTTTCCATATACCACGGTTTTTTGTGCTAGTCTATGCTTAAAATTCACGCCAGTAAAGGGTTACAGCATTACCATGGCACACTTATTCATTATACGTCAATATCTACTCTGTTTAGCCATAACAGCTATGGTTCTTAAAAGAATATTTCGAGAATAAAAGGACAAATCGGTCTTCTGTATGGGCCTGCTGTCCATTACTGTCCCTTGGTAGCTCAAAACGAACTATCTTTTCCACATGATCACTCAAAAGCTTTCTCTTATTGATGAGCAGTCGTCTCCGCTCTTTAGGATAATGTACCTCGCTAACCCTGACGAGCCGGCACGCAGACACTTCGACAATAACATCTGTGCTTTCCACATTGGCGGCGGCTACATCCTCTCCGTCGCACACAATCTCCGCAGTGAGGCTGGGTTGTTCAAATCTATGGACGAGTCAGTCTATCAGCAGGAGATTGTCTCGAAACTCGATCCTTCACAGAGAGATCTTTTCGATCAGTATTTCTTCTTCGACAACTACACCAACAAGCGCTATATCAACATCCCCGACCCAAACGGCGCTCAGACTGTCATCAACATTCTCTCCCACATCGGTTTCGACACTCGCTGGATCACTTTGCTTCAGAGAAACTTCTGCAATCCATACCTCATCGTGCATTTCAGCAATGAGCTTTTTTACAATGATCCGGTGCTGACCGCGCAGTTCAATGTGAATAGCCATTTCCCTGAGCCGTCTTTAAACCGGCACTCCTTCCTCATTGAGCTGGAGCTCGTGGAGCCGTTTTACAGCCAGGATATAGCCCTCTACAGAATAGTGAACACACCAAAGGCTGTAGTTGAAAAGCTCCCCGCCATAGAGATAGACGACCGCATCTGCGATGACGATCAGCAGGATTACTATTGTCTCCAGAGTGCTCCAGGCGGCGCATTAGGCAGGCTGCTCAACCAGGCACACATCGAAGGCTTTCTCGACCATCACGGAGCTTTCCCCGACCGCATAGGGGGCAACTACATCTTCGAGGGCACCCGCTATCTCATAAAGGGCTATTTCCGCTTCGGCAGCTCAGGAGCGCCCTATGTTTTCCTTGATAAAGCGTCGGGACAGTTTAAGGTGAATGCCATCCAAAGCGAGGCCAGTCCCATTCAGCTCTCCATCAAAAACGATCGCGAAGGCAACTTTCAATACATCAATGCCATTGCCGTGCCCCTTGCCAATGTAATGGATAGGGTCCGGCAGTTAATGAGCGAAGGCGCCTGATACCTTTTCGCACGGCTGGTCACTGGCTTAACACCGGATGTACAGAGGAGTAGCATCTCTATAATGTCTCTAAAAGGTCTCTGTAAGGTCTCTATAAGGGTAGGGGCTCTCGCCTGACCCCGCAATCCTGCTTGCTATTGGCCGGCACTCAGGTATCTCTCGGCAATAATGCCCCCTAATCACTTATATTTGAAGATCATTAGTCCTCCCCGCAAATGAAAAGCTTGTTGAATGCACCCGTTGTCTGGTTTATCATTGGCTTTGTCTTTTTCGTATTGGAGTTCATTGTGCCCGGCCTTATCCTTTTCTTCTTTGCAGTCGGCGCATGGGTTGTTGCGATCCTCACCTTTCTAATGGATGTGTCTATCAATGTCCAGCTCATCGTTTTTGTCGCCAGTTCAGTACTCACCATCCTCCTCTTCAGAAGATCACTTAAGAACCTTCTCTGGACCCGGAAGAATAGCAGCGAGATAGAGGACGAGCTTATCGGAAAGACAGCTCGTGCTCAGTCAGTCATCCGACCCGGACAGAATGGAAAGGTGGAGTTTAAGGGTACGATATGGGATGCTGCATCGCAGGATATTATAGAAGCAGGAGAAAACGTGGTTATAATAGGTAACGAAAGCATTCTGTTAATCGTAAAATCAACCAAAGTAATATGACAGCGTCTACCATCATTCTCATTCTCTTAATAATATTCCTCCTTATAGCTTTCCTCTCCACCTTCAAGGTGGTTCCCCAGAGGTCCGTCTATATAGTGGAAAGGCTCGGTAAGTACAGCCGCTCACTGGATGCAGGCTTCCACATTCTAATCCCCTTCATAGACAAGGTGGCCTACAAGCAAAACCTCAAGGAGCAGGCCATAGACGTCGCCTCGCAGATTTGTATCACGAAGGACAATATTGCCGTCGAGGTAGATGGTATCCTCTACCTGCAGGTCATAGATCCGGTGAAGGCTTCCTACGGTATTGACAATTACAAGTTCGCCGTCATCCAGATCTCCCAGACCACCATGCGTAGCGTCATCGGTAAGCTGGAGCTCGATAAGACATTTGAAGAAAGAGAAACGGTAAACGGAAGCATCGTAGAGGCAGTTGATAAGGCAAGTGACCCCTGGGGCATAAAGGTCGCCCGTTATGAAGTAAAGAACATCAGTCCTCCCCAGAGTATCAGAGACGCGATGGAAAAGCAGATGCGTGCTGAGCGTGAGAAGAGAGCGCTCATAGCCGAGTCTGAGGGAGACAAGCAGGCCAAGATAAACAGGGCGGAAGGAGATAAGCAGGAAATGATAGCCCGCTCCGAGGGTGAAAAGCAGAAGAAGATAAATGAGGCTGCCGGTAAATCCGCTGAGATAGAAATGATCGCCCGTGCCACTGCCATCGGTATCCGGGAGATCGCAACTTCTATTAACCAGGAGGGAGGAATGAACGCGGTAAACCTGCGCGTGGCGGAACAATACCTCACCGAGTTCGGCAAGCTGGCCAAGATCAACAACACCATGATCGTCCCCGCCGACCTTTCCGATATAGCAGGGGTCATTTCAAGTATCACCTCGGTCCTGAACAAAACTAAAGTGGAGCCGCCGTTACTATCTGCTCAATAGACGAAGATAAAGAACGGGTTACTCAGTAAAGCACACTGGCTTCGGTCCGTTAGTGGCTAAAATTGCCGCCTCTATACGCTTATGTAACCTTTTCGGCAAGGAAACGATATAAAGTACGCTTAAGATATTATTTTTGCTGCCTGTCTTAGTATATAACATCATTTAACTATTAATAGCTCTCGATGAAAAATGCCTCAATGATCCTTAGTGCTCTGGCCCTTGTCGGCGTACTGGTACTATTCGGATTACACTTCTCTGGTAACAAAAGCAGTGCGACCGCAGGCGGAAGAACAGCATCCAGTTCATCAGCAGGACCCTTCAACATCGCCTACGTTGACATAGATACGTTCGAGTCGAAATATGAATACCTTAAGACTAAGCGGGAAGAATTCAATAAGCGCCAGCTTGCCATGCAGAATGAGCTGGAGCGTTCAGCGCAGCAGTACCAGAACAACGTAGAGGCGTTTCAGCGGAAGGCTCAGAGCGGCAACATATCTCAGTCTGAGGGAGAGGCCACGCAAAAGCAGCTATTGCAGATGCAGCAAAGTCTTCGCCTGAGAGAGCAGGCCCTCACCGATCAGTTGCTCAAAGAAAAGGATGACTTCAACCAGAAGCTCCATGACCAGCTGGACAGCTTCCTCGCGGACTACAACAAGAATAAAACATACGATTACATTCTTTCCTATTCCAAGGTGGGCAGCCAGATACTCTTTGCCAACAAGAACCTGGACATAACGCAGGACGTAATAAAAGGCATGAATGAGCGTTCCAAAAATTTGAGTGACACGACTAAGAAAAAGTAGTATTTTTCTGCAAACTCATTCTTTTGGAAGATAAACAGCATTTCCATCGTTCCCTAAGTTTACTGGACGGAACCCTCCTCGTGATTGGGTCCATGATCGGCTCCGGCATTTTCATTGTGAGCTCCGATATTGCCCGCAATGTGGGCAGTGCGGGCTGGCTCATAGTGGTATGGCTCCTTTCAGGGTTCATTACGCTTACTGCGGCATTGAGCTACGGTGAGTTAAGCGGTATGTTCCCCAAGGCCGGTGGACAATATGTTTACCTGAGGGAAGCCTATGGCAAACTCTATGGATTTCTATATGGCTGGGCCTTCTTCGCGGTTATCCAGACGGGTACTATTGCGGCAGTTGCTGTGGCGTTTGGCAAGTTCACCGGCTACTTTGCTCCCGGCCTCGGCGAAGGGAATATCCTCTATGGCCCGGTAGACCTGGGCTTTATCAAGAACTTCAAGATCACGGCTGCGCAGCTTACAGGGATCGGTACCATACTATTGCTCACGCTCATCAACACAAGGGGCGTCAAGAATGGTAAGTGGATACAGTTCATCTTCACCTTTGCCAAACTGCTGGCTATGGCAGCCCTCATCATATTCGGCTTCCTCATGGTAAAGGACTCCGGCGCCTGGGATGCTAACTGGACCGATGGTTGGTTTGCGCGCAAGCTCACCTTCTCGGACGATCTTATTACACATGAGTCATTATCCGGCACGTCTCTTATGATAGCCGTAGGGGTGGCCATGGTGGGAGCACTCTTTTCCAGCGACGCATGGAACAATGTTACCTTCATAGCCGGCGAAATAAAGAACCCCGAAAGGAATATAGGCTTAAGCCTTTTTATGGGAACATTTGTGGTCACCCTCATCTACGTGGCCATGAACCTGATGTACCTCAACGCGCTCACCATTCCGGAGATTGCAAAGGCTCCTTCCGACAGGGTGGCCCTGGCTGCGGCGCTGAAGATCTTTGGGGGAGTAGGAACTTCCTTCATCGCCCTCCTCATAATGGTCTCAACCTTTGGCTGCAACAATGGCCTGATACTCTCCGGTGCGAGGGTTTACTATACCATGGCGAAGGATGGTTTGTTCCTGCCAGTTGCGGGAAAGCTGAATGAGAAAGGAGTACCCGGCAAGGCTTTATGGATGCAGTGCGTATGGGCATGTCTCCTCTGCCTTAGCGGCCAATATGGCAACCTCCTCGACTTCATCATCTTTACGGTTCTGTTATTTTACATCCTTACCATTGCAGGTATCTTTAAGCTAAGGAAGACAGCCCCTGATCATCCAAGACCTTATAAGGCTTTCGGGTATCCGCTGATTCCTTTCCTGTACATCATACTGGCCGCAACTATATGTATTATTCTCTTACTCTTTAAGCAGGAGTACACCTGGCCAGGATTGATCATTGTGCTGATAGGCATACCTGTTTACTACATGATAAATAAGCGTACTACTGCTCCTGATGAATAAAGTTGAATTGTTAGCGTTGTTTGAGCGCATGCAGGATATGCATGTGGTGGTAGTTGGAGATGTAATGCTGGATAACTACTGGTGGGGTGAGGTTGACAGGATATCGCCGGAAGCGCCGGTACCTATTGTAGCCCTTAAGAACAGAGAAAGCAGGCTCGGGGGAGCCGCGAACGTGGCGCTCAACTGCAGGGCGCTTGGAGCAAAGGTTACCTTAGCCAGTGTGGTTGGTGATGATAAGGAAGGAGCAATGCTCTTCCAGTTGGCCAAGGATAATGCTATCAACACAGACCTGCTAATGCTGAGCACCCATCGTCCTACCACTACAAAGACCAGGGTGATAAGCCGCAGCCAGCACATGATGCGGCTGGACGAAGAGATAACAGACGATCTTTATACAGAGGAGGAGCACAACTTCATCGACCAGGTACTTCGCTTTCTCCAGATACAGAAGCCGCAGGTCGTCATATTTGAGGACTACAATAAAGGGGTGCTGAAGGAGAATGTCATAAGGAGGATATCTGCGCACTGCAAGGAGATAGGTATAATCACAGCCGTAGATCCCAAGCGAAAGAACTTTCTTTCATACCAGGACGTTACCATGTTTAAGCCTAACCTGAAGGAGGTGAGGGAAGGCCTGAACCTGTTGCTGGAGGATGTAGGTCAGGAGGAGCTGAACGAAGTAGATAAGCAGCTGAAGGAAATACTTGGCCATAGCATCACGTTCATAACCCTCTCTGAGAAGGGCGTATTCTATAATGACGGATCATCTTCCTCGATAATACCTTCCCACATCAGGAATATAGCCGACGTATCAGGCGCTGGGGACACCGTGATCGCAACGGCAGCGCTCATATATGCCATTACCAAAGATGCAAGACTGATGGCTGAGATATCTAACCTGGCAGGTGGTCTGGTCTGTGAGCAGGTTGGCGTGGTGCCAATTGACAAGAGAACACTGGAGCAGGAGACGCTTCAAATGTTCGGACTGCAGGAGGTGGATGCTGATTCGCAGGACTCTATTCATTAGTATAAAAAGCTCCGGAGTTCCGGGGGCTTTACTTTGTTTCATAGACGTATTATTTTCGCGGCAAAAACCCCGAAAACCGGACCTTATGAACAAGACAATTTTACTTTCCCTTTCTTTACTGAGTTCCTCCTTCCTTTATTCGACACCTTCTTCCGCACAGACCGTGCCGGAGCTAATGTATTATAAGTTTGACTCCTCAGGTGTCTCACAGCATAACTACGCAAGCGCTCCCGTAGGGACGAACCCTTCCCCGATGCTGGGCCTTACTACCGGGATTGGCGGACAATTCGGCTCCGGACTGGTAGGTAATGGTGCTGCATCTGACCAAAACATCCTGGATAATGGATGGGCCACTAGTCTGGGCTCAGGACCCTGGACCATTAGTATGTGGCTTACTAATGTTCCTGCGACGACGGTGGGGTCTTATTATTTCTTTGGTGATGCCGGTGCGGCGTTCAGGTGTTTCACGGGCGGCATTGCTGGTAATAACAACGTACTTCTTAGAGCAACAGGAATGACGGACGTCTTATTGTCCTCAGTTGGCAGCACGCCATTCGTCCTTCATTTCGTGCATGAGGTCAGTCCGGCAAATGTGATAAAGGCTTACAAGAACGGTGTGCTGGTCAATACTGTGGCGCAGACGGCTCCGCTAAACATCTCTGGCAACGGCTTCAAAATTGGCGGATACTCTACCGTCAGCTCTTTGCCTTCAGGGTGTATTATGGACGAATTCAGAATGTATAACAGGCCGCTGAGCGCTGCGGAGGTAGGCAGTACCTGGAATGTTTCGCTGGGCACGCCGCTGAGTGTAAAAACCATAGACCTTAGAGGTGCTGTTGAGAATAATGAAGTAAGGCTGTCCTGGCGTGTATCGGACGAAGCTGAAGTGGAACGCTTTATTGTCGAACGTTCAGTGGATGGGCGGGAGTTTTCCATACTTCAAAGCATACCAAAGAAAGCAGGGGTAACTACTTATACTACTACTGATG
>CAMPJV010000049.1 GCA_946886975.1 uncultured Taibaiella sp.
GTCTCTGATGCTCTGGTAAAATCCGTCCACAAGGACCTTTATGTCTTCTATGTGAGAAATTTCTTTTTGCATACGTGCTTAGCCCCTTTTTACTAAAAGCTCCATTATTGTTGATTACCAGTGTCTTCCGCAAAAATACGACAATCTGAAGCTTTTTGACTGATACTCGTATAAGGCAACTCGATTGCTACTGCCCGGCAAATACTGGCCTTGGTTGTTATTCCATTGTTAATCGGCTCCCTTTGCACCTCAATGGCACCAAGGTTATAGCTGATAGCGAACGCAGTAGGAATGCTGCTCCAAGAAATGATTAGAAATGTACTTTAGAATAGTCTTTTTGAAGAATCAGATAACCTCATGCTCCGAGGTCTGGGAAGTCGCAAATGAGGTACCTTTTTATACTCACGATAATGGGCAATTGATATTTGCCCTGGTAAAGGCTGAGGATGAGGACGAGGCTAGAAAAATGGCGCTCTCCTTGGTGGATGAGGTGACGCAGTCTCAATCCCAGGATCAGAACTCGCATGAATAGTAGGAGCCGTCATTGATTGTCCGGACGCACAATTGATCCTTTAACATTTCTTAGCAAAGTCTGGCAACGCCTTTGCCTTATACCTCCTGTACAAACGTAAAAACTACAGGATATGAGACTTAAGACAATAGCGATCGCATTAGTAGCCCTGGCTATGAACATGGGAATATCAGCTGAAGCTTCTGCTAACCACGGAAACGGCAAAGGGAAGGGAAAGGCTAAAGGACATTACAAGCAGGCTCAGAAGCAGGCAGCCAAGCAGCAGCGTTTTGAGCGGGCTCACGTTTATCAGCAGCAGCGGATCAATACTTCCAGGATTGAGCAGGAGCGGATAGCCCGTATGGAGCAGCAACGTATCGCTCAGGAAAGGGAGATGCAGAGGCAGCGTGATATTCAGTGGCAGCAGGAGCGTCAGCGTCAGGCAGATTACGAACGCCAGAGACAAATGGAACAGCAGCAGCCTGCTGGTAACGGTGGCGGTATAGGTGACATTCTCGGAGGACTTCTGGGCGGAGGTGCCTTAGATGGCATCCTCGGCGGAGGCGGACTCAACGGAATATTTTAATAGCATAAACCAGCAATCAACGGCCAACTGTGAACCAGTTGGCCGTTTCTTTTTACAGCCTATCCACTGCGGCTGTAGTTCAGTAGCCAGTGTACGCCATAGCGGTCAGTGAGGTCTCCAAAAACGGATCCGGAAAAGGTTTCCTCCAGGGGGTGTGTAGCCTTTCCTCCTGAGAGAAGCGCACTGTAGCATATATTTATCTCATCTTCACTCGCGCAGTTCAGCATTAGGGAGACTGCATTTCCCTTGTTGAGCCCTGCATCGCTCACCATGTCCGATGCCATCAGTACAAGATCGCCGCGGGTAAGCGTAGAATGTAAAATATTGTGCTTCATGGATGTTGGCAATACCCTGGCCATTGGGGATTGTTCCAGGCTTTGGAGGGTAAGCTCTCCACCAAGACTGTCTTTATAGAAGGTCATCGCCTCCCTGCAGTTTCCGTTGAAAGTCAAATATGCAATAATCTTTGCCATTGCTGATCCTTAAGGCTGTCTATCAACCATTAAAAGCAAATCTACTTCGTAAGCCGTTGGTTATAGAGGGTTGTTTACGACTCTTTCGGTGGTTGAAAACGAATAGCGCTTTTCTTATCTTTATTCAATGAAACGTGTCTCAATCCTCGTTCCTGAGGAAGCAGTCCTTGCCAGCATTGATGATCCGCGCATGATGTTTGCCGGTGTCAACGAATTTCTCGAATCGGAGGGAAAGCCTGCCATGTTCGACATCCAGCTTGTCGGGCTGAGTAAAGAGGTTCACTTGCATAAAGGGTTGTTCACGGTTCACTCCAGTGCTTTGATCCACGAAGTGGAAAAAACAGACCTCATTTTCGTCCCTGCGCTGTCCGGCGATCTGGAAAAAGCTCTTGAAAAAAATCGGCCTTTCTTGGCGTGGATTAAAGCTCAGTATGAAGCCGGTGCTGAGGTGGCGAGTCTTTGCATAGGCACTTTTCTTCTTGCTTCCACAGGTCTGCTGGACGGCAAGGAGTGTTCCACTCACTGGAGATATGCCCAGGAGTTTAGAAAAATGTTCCCTAATGTCACTCTTGTTGATGATAGGATCATAACTGAAGACCAGGGACTTTATACCAGTGGCGGCGCGAATTCTTACTGGAACCTGCTGTTGTATCTTGTGGAGAAGTTCACCAGTCGCGAAATGGCCATCCTTGCTTCAAAGGTCTATGCGCTGGAAATAGAACGTACCAGCCAGTCCCCCTTCATCATGTTCAACGGCCAGAAAGAACACGAGGATGAAGATGTCAGGAAAGCCCAGGAGTTCATCGAAAAGAATGTCACAGAGCGTATTTCTGTTGAAGGTCTCGCCACTATGTACGCTATCGGCAGGCGTAGTTTCGAGAAGCGCTTTAAGAAAGCAACCAACAACACACCGGTGGAATATATTCAAAGGGTAAAGATAGAAGCGGCAAAGCGACACCTTGAGACGAGTCGGAAAAACGTCAACGAGGTAATGTATGACGTAGGCTACTCTGACACAAAAGCCTTCCGGACTATCTTTAAAAGGATCACAGGCCTTTCTCCCATAGAGTACAGGAATAAGTACAATAAAAAGATCATGGTATAGTAAAGCGGAAGCTGCGGATGTTCATCAACGCCTACAACCCTGCGTTGCTCCTGAATATCTTCACCGCAATGGCTAGTAATATTACCCCAAAGAACTTCCGGATCACGGATATCCCGGATGGCCCAAGCACTTTCTCGATAAAGTTGATGGATCGGAGTGTCACATAGACAAATATCAGGTTCAACAGTATGGCAATGAGTATGTTGTATGCATTGTACTCTGCTTTCAGTGACATCACCGTCGTTAATGTCCCCGACCCGGCAATAATTGGAAACGCTATCGGCACTACCGTCCCGCTCTTGATATCCTTTTCACTGCGGAAGAACTCTACCCCCAGCACCATTTCCAGTCCGAGTATAAATATCACAATAGACCCCGCAATCGCGAAGGAATGAATATCCAGCCCCATAAAGTTCAGCATCTGCTCTCCCACAAAGAAGAATAACAGCATCAGTCCGCCGGACACAAGGGTCGCCTGCGCCGCACTTATGTCACCCATCCTCTTCTTTATAGATATGATCACCGGAATAGAGCCTAGCACGTCAATGACGGCGAACAGGGTAAAGCTCAGGGTAACGATCTGCGAAAAGTCTATGTTGCTTATTTCAAACATTCCACCAAAAATACAATGTTTCCTCCCATGTAGTAAGTTGCTCGCATAATGCTATTTTTACAGCCATCAATTCTCAGATTCTACAATGCTACCTGGTTACAAACATTCAGCAGCAGACCGTTTCCTACGGTATGTTCAGATAGATACTCAAAGCGACCCCCACTCTCCCTCCCAGCCTTCAACGGAAAAGCAGAAAGACCTCAGCAGGATACTTGTTGACGAACTGAGGCAGATCGGTATAGCTGACGCTGAGCTGGATGAGCATGGCTATGTCTACGCTACAATACCTGCGACATCTGATAAGAATGTACCTGTCCTGTGTTACTGCTCTCACGTAGACACAGCTCCCGATTGCAGCGGAACCGGCGTAAAGCCGATCCTCCACATGGCCTGGGATGGTAAGGACATAGTTTTACCTGATGATCCCACCGTTGTCATAAGCACTAAAGAACACCCATACCTTAAAGAAAGAATCGGTGACGATATCATCACTGCCTCAGGCACAACACTATTGGGCGCCGACGATAAAGCGGGTGTTGCCATAATAATGGACCTCGCCACCTACCTCATTCAGCATCCCGAAATAAAGCATGGCAAGATCCGAATTCTCTTTACCCCGGATGAGGAGATCGGCCGCGGTGTGAACAAGGTCGATATGGACAAGCTCGGAGCTCAGTATGGCTATACCCTCGACGGCGGTGAGCGCGGGCACCTGGAAGGTGAAACGTTCTCCGCAGATGGGGTGACGGTTGTGTTCCATGGGGTAAGCGCCCATCCGGGCTACGCCAAAGACAAGATGGTGAGCGCCATAAAGGCTGCCTCAGCTTTTGTGGCGAAGCTCCCGAGAAACGAGTGGAACCCGGAGACTACTGAAAAGATGGAGGGCTTTGTTCACCCAACGCAAATAGAAGGCGTCCTTGAGAAAGCCACGGTCTCCTTCATCATTCGCGACTTTGACACGGCTAAGTTGGCTACACACGAAGAAAGGCTGAGAAGGCTTGTGGACGACACTGTCCATGAGTTTCCAGGAGTCACTACAGAGTTCATCATAAAGGAGCAGTACCGCAATATGCGGGAGATTCTTGACCATAACCCGCAGGTGATGGACTATGCCGAAGAGGCCTACAAAAGAGCAGGCATGACGGCCATCCGGATGAGTGTCCGCGGTGGCACTGATGGTTCCCGCCTCAGCTTCATGGGTCTCCCCTGCCCTAATCTCTTCACCGGCGAGATGGGCATCCATAGCAAGCAGGAATATGTCAGCGTTCAGGACATGGAAAAAGCTGTAGAGACACTCGTCCACCTGGCGCAGGTTTGGGAAGAAAAAGCATAACAGCTAAATCATAACATTAGATATTCAGAATGAACCAGCAACTAAAAACAGTACTTCTTACCATCCTTACATTATCAGTATTCGTCCTTGCGCTCGTCGAGTTAAGCGGTGTCAGCAAAACTGCATTGATCAATAAATGGGAGGGCACAGATGAGCATTCCCACCATGCACATGATGACAACAGCAAGACTCCAACATCCAATCTTCCTAAAACCAGCGTTCAGTTCGAGGACACCAGGCATAGCTTCGGCACTATCACGGAAGGCGAAAAAGTCACACACGCTTATAAGTTTAAGAATACCGGCACCAATCCATTGATCATTTCCAATGCGGTAGCTTCCTGTGGCTGCACTGTGCCTTCATACCCAAAGGAGCCAATACCTCCCGGTGGCAGTGGCGAGATCGTAGTTGAGTTCAACAGCAAAGGTCGCCCCGGTCATCAGCAGAAGAACGTGTTGGTTTACTCCAATGCCGAACAGGAGTCACTGTCGCTCGGCTTTGACGTAGATGTAACAGAAAACTAAACCATAGTGAGCATCGCCCGCACGTTAAGTAACTACCTGTCTCTCGTCAAGTTCAGCCACACTGTCTTTGCCCTGCCCTTTGCCCTCGTGGGCTTTACGCTTGGCATTGTCCATCGCCTTTCGCTCGACCCGTCGTGGCATTGGAAGGCTGCTTTCCTGCCTTTGCTAGTCAAGGTGCTGCTCTGCATGGTCTTCGCAAGAAGCGCCGCCATGGCATTCAATAGATACCTCGACAGAAGGTTCGATGCACTCAATCCCCGCACAGCTCAGAGAGAAATACCCGCAGGTGTCATTAAGCCGGAGCATGCCTTGCTGTTCACTATCATCAACAGCGCCCTCTTTATTATCACTACCTTCTTCATAAACACCACCGTTCTTTATCTCTCCATAATCGCCCTTTTCGTCATCCTCTTCTACAGCTACACCAAGCGGATCACAGCCCTGTGCCACCTCGTTCTTGGGGTTGGCCTCGCCCTTGCTCCGGTAGGCGCTTACTTGTCCATAGTTCCTGAGTTCAACTGGGTTCCGGTCCTCTTTGCCCTTACTGTGTTTACCTGGGTAGCCGGCTTCGATATTATCTACGCCCTTCAGGATGAGGAGTTCGACCGTGAGCAGCGTCTCCACTCCATTCCCGCTGCCATCGGAAAGAAGAATGCCCTCATGGTATCAAATGTGCTTCACTTCCTCAGCGCGTGCTTCATCATGATGGCGGGCCTTGAAGGTGGTTTCCATTGGGTCTTTTGGATCGGAGTGATCATATTCATCGCACTCCTTGTCTATCAGCACTTGTTAGTCAAGCCTACTGATCTCAGCAGGGTCAATATGGCCTTCGCAAACACCAACGGCCTTGCCAGCATACTTTTCGCCATCTTTGCCATTGTTTCTTTTATTATCCAGCCACACTTATGAAAATAGCGCTTGTAGGATACGGTAAAATGGGCCACGCTATCGAGCAGATTGCCATCCAGCGTGGTCATGAGATCATACTAACTGTCAGTTCCGTCAACCGTTACGATCTGAAGCCTGACATGCTTAAAGACATTGACGTCGCCATAGAGTTCACCAACCCCGCTGCCGCAAAAGAAAATGTGCTTGCATGCCTCGGCGCCGGCACTCCCGTCATCTGTGGCACCACCGGCTGGAACGAAGGACTGGAAAGTGCAAGGGAAGCCGCGGCCAAAAACAACACGGCCTTCCTCCATGCTTCCAACTTTAGCGTCGGAGTGAATATATTCTTCGAGGTGAATAAACACCTTGCTTCAATGATGAATGATCAGCCTGATTATGACATCATCCTTGAAGAGACCCACCACACGCAAAAGAAAGACGCTCCCTCGGGTACAGCAATCACCATAGCAGAACAGATCATCGAAAAGATCTCAAGGAAATCAGAGTGGACAAAAGCCGAAACAGTAGAGCCTCACACCTTTCCCATCGTCGCCCACCGCATAGAGAACGTCCCCGGCACCCACAGTGTAAAATACACCTCCCCCATAGACGATATCGAGATCATCCACACCGCCCACAATCGTGAGGGTTTCGCCCGAGGTGCAGTCCTCGCCGCCGAATTTATCGTAGGAAAATCGGGCGTATTCACCATGAAGGATGTCCTCGGACTGTAAGTCTCCGCTTAGCTACATAATAATTTGAAATACGTCCATCTCCCCTTCGCTGGGTCATAACGCATTGGCCGCAACTCTATCGCATCCCCCCCGGATGTCATATTAGGAATAATACCCTTGGGTATGCTTTGTCTATGCTTTCACTATGCTTTCATTATGCTTTCACTATGCCTTTACATAGGAGCATCAACGGAATTACATAGGAGTACCATCGGAGTTACCACCCCATAGCTACCCTATCGCCAGCCGATCGCTGCCCTATCGCTACCCTATCGCTCCGAACAACAAATGCCTTCATCCAATCACTCGCGCAGAAGCTCCTCCCCTAAGGGGGAGGGCTGGGGAGGGGCTGCAATTCTTCGGGTTAGACTAGGCAATCTCGCGTTCCGTCTCCTCCCCTTTGGGGGGAGCCCGGGAGGAGGCTACTTCAGGTAAGTATCAAAATAGTCCGTAATCTTCTGCATCAGGTGCACCCTGTCCTTGCCTCTCACATTGTGCGGATGACCAGGGTATACAAAGTAGTCCACCTGCACTCCGTCACTCACGGCTTGCTTCAGGAACTTTATCGAGTGCTGCCATACCACCACGTCATCAGCCGTCCCGTGTATCAGCATCAGCTTCCCCTTCAGGTTCTTCACTTTGGTTAGCAGGTTAGCGCCGTCATACCCCGCCTTGTTTGTTTCAGGTGTATCCATATACCTCTCCGTATACATCACCTCATACATGCTCCAGTCTATCACAGGTCCTCCCGCTACTCCCACTTTGAATACGCCCGGGTGCCTCAGCATAAGAGAGGTCGTCATAAACCCTCCATAGCTCCATCCATGCACGCCCATTCGGTTCCTGTCCACGTAGTTCAGGGATTTAAGGTAAGCCACCCCCTTCAGCTGATCAGCCATTTCCACAGTCCCCACCTGGCGGAATATCGCCTGCTCAAACTTCCTGCCCCGGTTCGCGCTTCCTCTCCCATCCATAGTAAATACGATATACCCTCTCTGTGCCATGTATTCATACCACAGGTTCCCGCTCTCAGGGAAGGTATTCTTCACCAGTTGCACGTGCGGACCATTGTACAGGTACACGATCACCGGGTATTTCCTGTATGGATCAAATCCAGTCGGCAATATCAGTCTCCCATATAGTGGCGTCCCGTCATCTGCAGTCAGGGTCACGTTCCTCACTTCAGGCCTGTCATATCCCGCCAGTGTATTTGTTGCTTCCTTAAGCACCTTCACGTAGTTACCCTGGGTGGCCCGCAGCAGGCTCACCTTCGGCACGGTGGCTGAACTGTACACATCATACAGGTAAGCGCCATCTTCGCTGGCTATCACGGTATGTACGCCCGGCTCATCATCCAGTCTTCTCATCTTTCCCGTGGTCCATTTCACAGCATAGCTATGCTTCTCCAGAGGCGATTCCTTAGCCGAGGTTATGATCACCTCCTGCGCGTCTTCGTTCCATCCCACTATTTCGTTTACATCATAACCACCCTTCGTCAGCTGGCGTATCTGCTCACCGTTTGTGTTGTACAGGTACAGGTGCTGATATCCATCCTTATTGCTCCACCAGATAAACTGGCTGTTGCTCTTGGGTAAAAACTCCAGCGGATGCTGTGGCTCCACGTACGTACTGCTTTGCTCTTCAAATAAAGTCCTCACCTTCTTCCCGGTCCTCGCATTATACTTATTAAGCTTCATGTGGTTCTGATCCCTATTAAGGACACCGATATAAATGAACTCCTCGTCCGGACTCCACGTCACAGCGGTCAGGTATTGCTCCCTTGGCTCTCCCGTCTCTATGGTCACGGTCTCCCCTGTCTTAGGGTTATACACTCTCACCGTCACCTCATGCGATGTCCCTCCAGCCATAGGATACTTGATCATGTCTACAGTAGCAGGAGTAACGTCCCATTTCACCACGGGATAGTCCGCTACCATCGTCTGGTCCATATGGTAGTAAGCCAGGTAGTTGCCCTTGGGCGAGAAGAATATACCCCCTTCTATCCCGAACTCGTTCCTGTGTACCGATTGCCCGCTCAGAATGTTCTTATTGGTTTCATTCGTCACTTGCACCACTCGTCCTCCTTTGTCTACCATCCAAAGGTTATTCTCTACGGTATAGGCCACCTTCATGCTCTTGTCCACCGTCACGTGCTCAGCCTCTTTGGGCAATGTGACCCAGTGGCTCCACCGGAAGCCGTTCCCTGTCAGCACGCCTCGGTCCAGGTCTCTGCCATTGTTGAACCAGGCATAATCATGATCTATCCACCCGAATATAGGCAGCCCCTTCAGGCTATCTCTACCGAAAAGGCTCTTATTCAGCTTCTGCAATGTTTCCACCGTATCCGTCGTGCCCTGGGGCACCACAGTCCTCACCAGGTATTCATTCTTTCCCTCTTTCACCACCTGGTAAAAGCTATGCGACCCTGGCTGCCATGCTGGCTGCTTTATGCTCTGCAAAGCCAGTGTGGTACCGAGCCCGCTCGTTGCTTCAGCCATGGTGAACTTCTTCTTCTGAGCATCAGCTACTCCGCTAAATAGGATAAAGCCTGCTACTAACAGGCACAGTTTTTTAGTGTATATCATTGGAGGACATTAACTTATTAAGTTGTAACAAACTTAGCACTTAAGTGTCTAATATTCCATACAACCAAAAGGGTGAATTCATCGTCTATAGAGCTCAACTTATCTTCCTAATTTTATCTCCCGCTATGATCCGAATCCTCGCTATTACACTCTTCCTGTTTCTGCCATCCCTGTCTCAGGCTCAGTTCGGATACTTCAATACAGAAGAGTTCTGGAACAAACTGGTGCTTCACCAGCCAGGCGAGAAGATCAGCATCCCCGCCGGAGATACTGCGCTGATTGTTGCTACTAACCGCATAATGGACACCTCTTCGTTCCGGTTCCTTCCGGAGTTCCGTGATGGCAAGACAATAAGGTACTTTGTTGTATATGCCTCAAATGGCAAGTGGCACCTCCACCCTGTCAGTGGGCTAAAACCCGCCGTTCAGGTCTTTAAAGACAATAACCGCGACTGGGTTGTTTATACAGAGGGCATGGGCAAGTTCTTCACTACCGACGTTGACCGCGGCCTGAACCTCTCCGGCCAGTACGATGTAAATGTCCTCCTGCTCGACTATCCAAGCATTACTACGCACAGGAAGCGCCTTGGCAACTACTTCTTTGCCAAAAAGAACGCTGCACTCGCCCACCAGGATTTTGTGCTGGTCCTGGATACCCTCGAAGATTTACAGCAGCAGCAATACATGGGCAATGGCGAGGTGAGCCTCTTCTTCCATAGCATGGGAAATATAGCTATGCGGCAGATAGTGAAGAACCACAGGCTCTCGGAAATTAACGACAGAGTCTGGGCCACTAACCTCATTCTTAATGCTCCCTGTGTGCCCGCCCGTGGACATAAGAAGTGGGTGGACCAGATCCGTTTTGCAAGGAACATATACATTCACTACAATCCTGAGGATTATACCCTCGGCGGAGCATACCTGCTGAGCAAAAGGCACCAGCTGGGTATGAAGGCCAAAAAGCCGCTCAGTAAGAAACCTGTTTATATCAACTTTAGCACAATTGCCGGAAAGGGCCACAGCAACTTCCTCAACCTGAAAGGCCGGAATGAGATCCCCGAAGCCGCCTTCGACCATTACAACCGCATATTCCATGGAAATCCATTGCCCCTTCAGGACACCACTTTGTACAAACCAACCGCGTATAAAGGAATTGGGTATGATATCCTACCCTCGGAAGGCAGGCGCATAGTTAATCATCCCTAGTGCATTAGTCTGAGTACCTTCTCCACGTCTTCGGGAGTATCTATACAGTGACTCTCAAAATCCGTCAGCGCACACCTTATCTTAAATCCGTGCTCCAGCCATCTCAGTTGCTCCAGGCTCTCTGCCTGCTCCAGGGATGACACGGATAATTTAGAAACCTTTTCCAGTATGTCCGCCCGGTAAGCATACATCCCTACATGCCGGTAATACTTATGATGCTTATGCCATTCCTTCTCTTCAGCTCCTTTTATGTATGGAATCACCATCCTGCTGAAGTAAAGCGCCTCCATGTTGCTGTTCAGCACCACTTTCACCTCTCCCTTATCAAAGAGCAGTTCATGGTCCTTCACGGGAATAATCAGTGTAGCCAGTTCAGTGGTACCATCAGCCAGCACAGCCGCCAGGGTATCTATCTGGCTTGGATCAATGAAAGGCTCATCTCCCTGAATATTTATGACATACTGAAACCCTCCTCCGATCTTGCCCAGCGCTTCCTTGCATCTGTCCGTCCCACTCGGGTGATCCTCTGCCGTCATTACCACCTTCCCTCCGAAACCGGCCACATGCTTATGTATCCCTTCGTCGTCAGTAGCTACCACCACCCTATCCAGCGACTTACTCTTTGACGCTTGCTCATACACCCGCTGTATCATACTCTTCCCCTGTATATCTATCAGCGGCTTACCAGGATACCTTGTAGACGCATACCGCGCAGGAATAATACCAACTATCATATAACCCTGTCTTCTGTTATTATGGAGTTCTTAACTGTGTAATACGATGGTTTCGTCTGTTCCCGCAGCCTCAGATAATGCTTATACTTCTCGCTGAAGTTCATTCGCTCCTCCACTGTTTCTTCATACATGCCATTCAGCCCCATCATCAGCTCTATACTTTCCCTCACCGCGCTGTTCGTCCCGCTCGATGCTGTCAGGTAATCCGCGTATCCCTTCTTAACCACGTAGGTTAGCAGCAAGGGGTTGCTAGCCCTCGAAACCATGATCCTCACACCGGCCTGTGCGGCAACCGAGAGGTCCAGCACGTCATCAAACAGGAAGGCTACCTCGTCCGGCTTTATGTTATAGGCCTTGCACAGGTGGGTCAGCGCCTCAGGCTTGTACTTAATGCTGCAATAGACATTATGGAAATGCTCTCTGTCTGCAAGCGTAAAAGCGGCTTTGTTTCGCTCACCGGATATGATGCATACAATAGGCAGAAATCCTGTCCGCAGGTAATGGTTGAAACGGAGAAGGTTAGTCCCCATAGCATCCACTTCATTAAACGGGCTTGAACCATGTTCATCCTTCTGTCCGTTATTGAATACCCCGTCCCAGTCAAATACGTATGCTTTTACTTTGGCCAGCTTCTGCTGGATCTCAGCCGGCTTGGTAATGAAGCTGCC
>CAMPJV010000050.1 GCA_946886975.1 uncultured Taibaiella sp.
GAATACAGCTACCCTACAGTTGTGAAACCGGCAGATGCGGAAGCTGTGTGATGCAATGCACAAAGGGAGCAGCGTGGATGTCATATAATGAAGTACTAACCGAGAAGGAAATTGAAGAAGGCAAGATACTGACATGTGTAAGCCACCCCGTGGGAGGGCCTGTAGAGTTAAAATAAAAGAGGCTGCCCAATAAAGGAACAACCTCTTTAATCAAGCAAGTTTCCGGCTAATCATTCTTTACTTTCCTTTCACCGGTTTCTCCGTCGATCTTTATCTTCGTGTCGCCATTCTTTATTTTGACATCGCCGTCATCCTCTACTTTCTTCTTGTAGTCACCATCTTTGACCTTGTACTCACCGTCTTCATACTTTTCCTTGTAATCTCCGTCCTTGACCTTGTATTCATCATTATCGCCAGACTTACGTTTCACTTCGCCTGAGTATACATACGTCCCATCGTCCTCTAATCTTAACCTATTATTTATGACCTCCCCAGTAGGGCCGTAAAACGTATCTCTGGATGTCTTGTTTACGTAAAGTTTAACAGGTTTACCTGTTTCCACATTTATCATTGCGCCTGTCTCTGGGTCCTTTTCCAACGTTACCGTTTCGCCGGTTTCAAGGTCTACAAAGGCATTTGCAGGCTGGCAAGCGGTCCATGAAATCACGGAAATAATTCCTGCCATAGCTAATATCAATCCTTTCATAACATTTATGTTTAATTCAATCACAGCTGTAATAAAACCGTACCCCTTCTATGAAACCTGGCCAGGCCCTTCATTATTTAAGATAGCATTCGAGAGATACTGCTCGAGCTCACCGATTTCTTCCGGGAGGGATTCTTTGTCTGTTATTTTGAAGGATTCAGACTGGTCATCGTAATTCATCCGAAAGATATGGTCGGATGTCATCACGCTGTATTGCTGACATTGACTGTTATCAACACCAATTGGCGCTAAAGTGAACGTAATACCATTTAGATCGATGTCGAAAGACGGTTGACTCATTATCAGGCTTGTTTAACATACCTATATAAAATCCTCGCCAACATCGCAAAACATTGCTAATCAACAATAAAGGGGAGCATGGCAGCTCCCCTTCTAAAAATATTGATGAGTAAAATCAGTGGATCACTGAAACCTTTTCCGACTGTACAGATCTGGACATCTTCACAACTAAGAAATAGTTGCCGGCCGCTATAGCCTTTGTGTTCAGACGATATTCCTTAACGTCTAATTCTATGTTTTGCTGCATGATTTCCTTGCCTGCCATGTCATAAAGGCTGATGGTGCCTTGGTCTGAAGACTTCAACTTTATCATAATCTCTTGGTTAGCTGGATTGGGGAAAATGGTAGCTTTAGCGGGCGATGAATCGTCGATGCCATTTATGACTGCTCTGTCATAAAGGAAGAAGTCATCTATGGCAGCTTCAACCGTACTTCCTGAAGGTGCATCCTCAGCTACAAATTTCATCATAAAGTTGTTCGATAAAGGGAGATAATCCCGTACATTAAAGATTCGACGCCTCCAGTTGTAGTCCGACTTCTTAGTTCTTTCAACAAAAAGTATCCAGCCAGTTGCGGCAGTGTCCTTGATCATTACCTGCCAATAATCAGAGCCTGGATCACTACCTCTATCATTGCTATACCAACGGTAATATTCAACAATAGGGTCAGTATAATTACTGATATCAAACGCAGGAGTTAAAACCGTAGTTCTCCCCGAAACGTTTGTGGAAGGGCCATCAACATCTGCGGTACCCACAGAGGAATTTATCGAGGAAGCATTGCCTGTGACAAGGCACTTACCCGTGGTTCCCGTAGAATGATCCATATTTGGCTGACAAGGCAGAGTGCCAGAAGACACATATGACCCTACCGGCTTTGCCTGGATCCATACACCTGCTGCAGTTGCATTATCATTCTCGCTTTGCACATTCCCAACTGTCCACCCCGGAAGAGCACCTTCGAAGCCAGTGCCTGATTTTTGGTCAACCCCAAAGGCGAATTGGTACGGAATCGTGATAGTTGTAGCGCCTGCGCCAGGTACGTACCCAACCGGGGAAAAGGCTGTCCGTACAGACAAATAATCGTAAACAGCAAAATAATAATCGACAATGGAAGCAGCGGGCTGAGCGGGAATCTGAGCGGAATAATTAAAACCACCGTTGTCTACCAGATCGAGAGAATCCCACTGGGCACCCCTGACTTTATAAAACAATTTGACACCCTGCAGGAAGGCAGGAACACCCACAGCCAGAGAGGCATTAATTGTGACCGAGGCATTTGGAGCAGAATTTGCAACCTCTGTATGTGTCACAATAGCGTCGCTCAACAGGTATATACCGTGCCTGGCAAAGGCATCTACTATCTGGGTAAAATGTGGCGTACCATTACTAAGGTTATTATCGTTGTCGTCATTCATCAGTGCTGAAATAAGCACCTGGTGGTATACATCGCCTTCCGTTCCTAAAGGGCCATCAGGAACGTCGAAATAAGTAGAAGCAAAGAGCTGTGTCATCGTATCTACGCTATTCAGGTTTACTGCGACATCCCACCAAATACCAGCAATAATTTCTCCATCATTGTGCACCTCACCTGTAATATGTTGAGGATATACCATCGGGGCAAGATCATATCTTCGTAAGGGCGCACCTCCTGAATAGAAGCCCTTACCAAGCTGCGGATCACCAGTAATACTCATACCCCAGACATCAGAATTGCCTTCATTCAATGCGCCATTGTCCATACCACCCTGCCCCTGCCAGCTATAAAACCTGCCGGAAATGCCGTGTCCATATTCATGATAGATCACATCCGGACATAGAGACGTTGCATTACATCCCCCACCCTGCGGAAAAAAGTTGATAGACGCGCCATTGTAAAAAGCATTACATGTTCCAGTCACATCAACATTAGTTTGCAGGGGATTATCCATAGACGGGAAAGCAGGGAAGAAACCCTTCATAAAATCATGTACCTTATTTACATGGTAGTATGCGTTTACATGCCTGTCGCTAGACGGAGAAAGCGTTGGGAATATGGAAGTGCCCCCAAGAACTATGACGTTTTCAACATAAGAAGGAGTGACATTTGATGATGCTGCAGCCCTGACCTTGGCCCATTTACCCTCTAGCCTTAATGTCGAAACAATTGGTGCAACTAACACCGCATCGCTGAAAAATCCTGCAGTATCAGTATAGTAAGTGGTACCGTTAATAGTCATGGCGAGATTTGCAAGCGGTTCCGGAGTGGCAGGGCTAAGTGTATTCTGCTTATACACATTGCCCTTTACCGTAAGATCTACCGTTTCTTTAACCTCATTAGTGCGGTAGAGTACTTCACCGGTGATCGCATCGACGTACCCATTCAAATCAACAGGAAGCATCTCTCCCTTGCCTTTAATGTTGAACGCATAAGCTGGATGCAACTTGTATCCCTCGGACAAAGGAATTGGAAACCAAACCCAGTTGCTGTTGACACTACTCTCTGTAATGCTAACACCAGAAATATCCTGAATTGCGGCCAGCTTTGCATCTTCCTCAGACAACACTGGAACAACACCAGCGGCCGGGACTCCATAGCTCTTCATTTGCAGACGCTCAAGGCGCCCGTCATTTGTGAATCGGAAGTTGAGTCTTGAGAAAACAACTTTATGGCCATTAATGGATTGCTGGTAAGTAAGGAACGTCGCATGAGGCGCAGCGTAATTCCTCACCTGCGACCACTCTGCAGCATTCACTCCAAAGTCCGACAACTTCTGAATAAAACAATTTTGCACCTTTTCATCATAAGTATTCCCTTGGATCGGGATGGCCAATCCAAAAATATCGGTGAAACTGCCGCTGAGGTTGTCAACTTTGACCTTTAAACCTGGGAAATGCTGTTGTGCTTTTTGAAGAGTAGCAACTGAGGCG
Source organism: uncultured Taibaiella sp. (assembly GCA_946886975.1). The sequence goes on from CAMPJV010000050.1 coordinate 3,916, forward strand.
TCCCTCCTGGAGGAGACTAACTCTCGGGAATTGGCAAACACAGATTTGTGCAGATTATCAGTCTGTATTTGTGCCGTAACGGATAAAGAAGTTAGGGCAAAACTGATCAAAAAAAGCTTCGACTTCATGAATGAGGTATAAAAAGATGAATTTCCCGAATTGAAGGAACTATAAATATCATGGAAATACGAGAATTTAGCAAATTCTTGTCTTTTGCAGCTCCCTTGATTATACCTGGAGCAGCAAATAGTGACTACACCATTAGAAATGGAGCGAAAAAGGCTTTACATGTTTGCCATCGTACCACCTGCGGACTTGTCAGACCGGATAATCAGCATAAAGAAAGAATTCGCAGAAGCCTATAACTGCAAGGCAGCGCTGAAGGCGCCAGTCCATATTACACTCCACCCGCCTTACAAAGAATGCGAGGACCATGAGGCTAAAGCAAGGAAAATTCTATCCAACTGGTTGGGCCTGCTACCCCGTTTTACCCTGAACATAAGAGACTTTGAGGCATTTCATAGCAATGGTGTTATTTTCCTCAACGTTGAAAAGAACGATGATCTAATACAATTACATGCCGGTCTTGCGAAGAGGATGACAAATCTCCTCAGTCCACAGATCAAGGACAACCAGCCATACCACCCTCACATTACCATTGGCTATCGAGATATCCCCAAAGAGTTATTTGCCCAGGCTGTTGAGGATTTCCAGTCCAGAAGATTTGAAGCCTGCTTTGAAGTAGAAAGTGCTCATTTCTGGAGGCACAATGGCAAGATCTGGGAAACTATAGCTACATTCCCTTTATACAATCACAGTCAATAGTCGAGGCCTTGCTCCTTTAAAGCTGTATACTGCCTGATCTTGGCGTACTTTATGAAGGAACCATAGGCTGAATTCTTACAAACCACGTAACCATAGTAACCATCTAAAAAGCCCAGGCGGATAACAAAGTCCATAAAGAACTGCCACTTGGGTACTACCACAAGCTTCAATAAGCTTGCTTTCTTCCCCCTTGCCACGTCTGCCCTGGCACCGATTTCTGTGTAGTGTTCTATTTTCCTGACATGTTCGGAAATGGTGTTGTAACTATAATGAAGTAAGTCTCCCTTCAGCTCACCAATCACCGCGCTCCTATCGTGCAGGTAAATTCCTTCATGTACTTTGTCGACTACCATTGATCCTTTTTCCCTGTTCCACAGCCTAAGCTTGGGCTGAGGGTACCAGCCGCAGTGCCTTATCCACTTTCCGCAATAATTTGCCAGAATATTTATCCTGTAGCCGTCATACCTTGGATCGGCCTTAACTTCCCGAATACTCTTTGTCAGCTCATCCGACAGCACCTCGTCAGCATCTATAGATAGTATCCACTCATGTGAGGCTTGCTGCTGCGCAAATAGCTTCTGATCACCATAGCCTGTGAAAGCTCTCTGCACTATCCTGGCTCCCAGTTCTTCCGCAATTGCCATAGTACGATCGTCTGAAAAGCTGTCAACAACCACTATTTCGTCCGCCACCCCATGCAAGGCGTTTATACAACGCGCAATGTTCTTTTCTTCGTTCAAGGTAATGATGCAAGCGCTTAATTTAATCATGGAGTTGCTTAACTCACTGGCTTTGAGCTGCACAAATGTAAATTCATTTCGCAAAAGGCTATACACGGGTGCCTGAATGTCCGCATATTTGCAGTGTAATCAATCGATTTATGAGATTCCATTGGCTGCTGCCGTCCGTAAAGGGAATTCCCGTTCTGATGTACCACCGGGTGTGGCCTGGCCTGAAAGATGGCCTCACTGTAACGCCGGAACAACTCAGGGAGCATTGGAGTTATTTAAAATCGGAAGGATACGAAGCCCTTACACTCCCTGAATTTCTCTCCATAGCAAAAGCAGAAATAAAGCCTACGGGCAAGAAGATGCTGCTAACTTTTGATGATGGTTACCATAACAATCTTACATATGTGTACCCACTTCTAAAAGAATTTAACTGGAGCGCGACCTTTTTTATCATCGGAAATACACTGGAAGGAGAAATAGACGATGGAAATCCTGTGAACAGAAAAATGACAGTGGGTGAACTCAGGCAGTTAGATCCTGAGACAGTGCAACTCGCCATGCACGGCTATGATCATGAAAATTTCAAGCATACTTCTTCTGACGATATTAAGGCGGCCGTCCTAAAGAGCTTGCAAATATTCAACGAATACGGACTTCATCTACATCGCTCGATTGCATATCCTTATGGGGCCAGGCCGAACGATAGTCAGGTCTTCAGTGGTTTGAAAGAATGGATGAAAGAGAATAATATTGACGCAGCGTTCAGGATAGGCAACCAGGTTTGCCAGATTCCCGCTCCAGACATATACGAGATCAGAAGAATTGACATAAAAGGAACTGATACAATGGACGACTTCAGGATCAAGCTTCGAAAAGGCAAACTAAAGCCCTTTTAACTAACGCACTACATAGATGTCGGGAGTAATAAGGCGGTTGCTTTCGTTCCCGGCCCTATCCTTGATGTATATCTCGTAATGAAAAGTATCAGCATTCCTTAAACTGTCTTCAATGGGTAAAAAAGCTGCGCTGACTATCACCGTAGCTGTTCCTTCAAAGCCTTTGTCAGGGTCCTTCATTTCCTCGGGAATATCAGGCAAATAGCCGTTAAAATCCGGCATTGCAGGGTTACTGGAAGTCATATATATATCATTGCTACCGGGAGCTTGCTCCACACCGAGGTCAGCATCTCCATCCTGAAACCTGAAAGTGATAGCAATACTATCTTTGTTACTGCCCTGCTTCACCGTAGTCGGCCCCACTGACAATGAACTGATATGAGGAACCTTAGGTAACTTGTTCTCTTTTTTACAGGCAACCAGGCCCAGCAGCGCAAGAAAGACAATTGGGACTAAAAACTTCATATATTCAAAGTTAACAAAAGTGATGTACAGTTTTGAGAAGGTGACTTCACAATATATTGATAAAATAAACGCTGCAACCTTTACAGATATTGCACTGGAACTCTTCCACTATCAGTACACCCACAATAGTGTTTACAGACGCTATGCTGAGGCTTTGAATATTTTACCTGAGGCGGTGACAGACCTCCGTTCCATACCCTATCTTCCAGTTTCTTTCTTCAAAACACATGATATCACCAGCAGAGCTTCGATTCCGCCGGAGTTGCTCTTCGAAAGCAGCGGAACAACCGGGGAATCTCCAAGCAGACACATGATCTACAATCCACAACTATATGAAGCGTCACTACTAACCGCCTTCAGGAAGTTCTACGGTGACCCGGACGGCCTTACCATACTTGCTCTCCTTCCGTCTTATCTGGAAAGAAAGAATGCTTCTCTGGTTCACATGGCAGAAGTACTGATGAAAAATAGTGACCAAACATTTAACGGCTTTTACCTGAATGAGTGGGACAAGCTTTCAGATACACTACAGCAGTTGGAGGACAAACGCCAGCCCACCCTTCTTCTTGGAGTTACGTTTGCCTTGCTGGATTTTGCTGCAGCGTCGCGCTTAACGCTGAAGCATACCATAGTAATGGAAACCGGTGGCATGAAGGGCAGGCGACAAGAATGGACCAGAAAACAGGTGCATGAATACCTGAAGAGCAGATGGCAGTTGGAACAGGTTCATTCTGAATATGGAATGACCGAAATGCTTTCGCAAGCCTATGCTAAAGAAGATGGAATTTTCAGGTGTGCGGACTCAATGAAGGTGTTTGTAAGAGATCTAAATGATCCATTTGATATAAATGACCGTGGAGATGGCTGCCTAAACATAATAGATCTCGCTAATGTAGACTCCTGCGCCTTTTTAGCTACCGAAGATCTAGGAACCATTCATAGTGACGGGAGCTTTGAAGTCTTTGGCCGGATGGACCATGCCACACTCAGAGGCTGCAGCCTTATGACTGCCTGATTCTCGGACAATAAAAAATTAGTAGCAAGCTCGTCAGTGGCACAGTCTTGTTTGTCCCTAAGCAACCGCATAAAACAGCGCAATCATGGAAAAGAAAGAAATAAAAGAAACGCATAGCGTAGAGCGATCAGATGACGGAAGTGAATATCAGGAATCCTCGGAACGTACTGTGGAAACAAGCAAAACCTCTTCGACTGAGGCTGACGATACACCGAAGAAAAAAAAGGTAGAGATCATAGAAGAAACAACGACAGAAACCACTACGGACGAAGACCTGTAACTGAATCTGAGCAGATATTGATGGTGTTGAAGACTAGTTTGGGTTGATCATATCGTCAATATCTGCCTGTTCATCTTCATTTGCTATTTTAATGACGATGTCTGAGAGTCTTCCAAATATCTTTCTCTGCGCTACCTGCAGGTATTCCTCAGCCTTTTCATTCTCTTCCTGTTCATTTTCGTCATATCCCTCCCGCACACTCTCAATAAAAGTTAATAGCGCCATCATGTCTGCTGGTGTCAGTAAATTGAGTTTGCTCATTGGCGGTGTTTAAGTACAATATACTAAGTGGGGCTAACAATTCTGTATTTATACTATTTCAATTTGCCCTTTCCTGAATGCAACGGCTGTTATACCGGCATTTGCTTTAAAAAACCGGTTGAAGTAAGAGGGATCTTCAAAACCTAGAAAGTATCCAATTTCCTTTGCACTATAGTCTGCATTGTGCAGCAACCTTTTTGCCTCTAGTAATACACGGTCGCGGATATACTGTCCCGCGCTAATCCCTGCGTTAGCTTTACATACCAGATTGAGCTTTTTCTCGGTAATGCAGAGGGCGGACGCGAAGAATGCCGGATGCCGCTCGACCCTGTAATGCTTTTCCACCAGCGTTCTGTATTGCATAAACAACTCCTGGTCCTTTGACGGCGTTATTTTCTTTTCAACCTCAAATAAAGCTTTACACTTCAAAAGTATCAGCTGAAGGTATGCCCTGATTACTTCGACATTTTTATTCGTTTCTGTTTCGGTCTTTAGTTGCTGGAGAATCATTTCAAACACAGCAAATTCCTGCCTCTGCAGTTCCATTACAGGCAGCACTGTGTTGTTGTGAAGAAATGGAAAGGTGTAAAGGTCCTCCCTATTGGAGCCGTTGCAATAGTAAAACTCACGGCTAAACAATACAATTACACCGTACGACTCAGCTGACCGGTTCATCAGGTGGACCTGGCCCGGCGAAATGAAGTGTACGCTACTGGGTTTGACCGGGACCTCGTTAAAATCTATGGTATGAGTCCCGCCACCTTTCTGAAAGAAGAATATCTCGTGATAGTTGTGTCGGTGAGGAAGAGTCGTGTCGTAACCTGATCCTGCATTCAGAGGAATGAACCTGAATGGTATGCTGTCCTTACTGTCTTTCTGGAAATCGTGTATTGGTATTATTTGGGACAAGGTCTCTGCTGGTGTTTCCTTAGGAAAGATACAGCAAAACCTCGAGCATCAGCACGCGCGACAGCAGGTTTCGGTCTACAACATGTTTATTCTATAACTCCAGTGCCAGCACTTTTCCGCTTTGCCTGATCAATTCAGAATGATGCTCTTCTACGTAAGTCTCAAGGTTTATGGTAAAAACTTCCGTGCTGCACTGCTGCGACCTCACGACCAGCAATACAGTGTGCAGTAGTCCTCTATAAAATTTCAGAGATTTTGCTGCATCCCCAGTGCTCTTGTACTCCTTTAAAAATTTGTGCTGGTTGATCCCATCTAACGGAGCAACGACGAGTGCGTCTATGAAACCAATGTTTCTCCAGCCTCTCCTTAGTTGGTTACCGATAAGATACTTGTAGTCTTTACAAGCCTGTCGTGCCTGGTCGTATGTATACATAAGAAACGTTTGAACAGAACACATTGCAATAAAATCGTACCCATGGGAGAAGAAACATAATGTGCTGGCAGGCAATGATCCATGCCTGCCAAATATCCAACTTCCCAATTTTGGGGAAGCCCCTACTCAGGAAACTGTGTCTAAAAAGGGGTTGAACTGACAAATTTATGGAGTGGCCACAGAAGGGTTTAAGATCACCGTGAGCGAAAGCTAATAGTTGACCTCACCTCAATCGGCCGGGATCGTACCGTTCTCCTCATGCTCCATTTGCAGCAGCACCGCTCTTATTTCCGGATAAGAGAATGTGTTTCCAAGCGCAGCTCTGATAGCTCCAGCATTTCGCTCCGAACTGTGTTTAATTGCATTTCGAATTGCTAGCTCAGTTTCTTCGCTTACCAGTTGTCTCAGGCTCACCTCCCCGGTAGCCACAAAAGAAACAAGATGGCCCTCAATCGTGCTTGTTGCAAGGGCTCGCTCACTCGCTATTTCTTCTATTGTCTTTCCCTCATGCAACATTTCAAGGCTGATCATCCTGCTTTCTCCTTTTTTTACGTCAGCTTTCTGTTCCACTATCTGAGTTCCTGTTCCTATTCTCATCGACATCTGATAGGAGCTTAGCAATGCTGTTACCTGTTTGCCCTCCTGCATTCCTACAACCAGGTGTACTGCATGCTCCAACTGAAGTTTTTTTCTCGACAATAATAGCTTAAGCCCATCAAGTGCCTTCAGGTACTTCTTTACCTTACTCTTCACCCTTGTCTCATCATAGTGCTTTTGGCAAGGATTGAGCAATTGCTCATCTATTTCTTTGGCAAAGTAGAGACTTGCTGCCTTCACTCTTTCAGCTAGCTGCTGATATCCATCACCCTCTGCAGTCGCGGACAGCTGCCTCAACTGGGTGGTGAATCGCTCTCCTATTGCTCCTAGTTTCATTACCCTGCGCAATATCGAAGCCGACAACTCTACGGCATCGGCCTGGTTAGGAAGCCGCAGATCTGAGTAGGAGGCGTGATGATCCTTAAATGCCTGGCTCAGCTTTATCCAGTTGAAACTATCAGCGAGCTTCAGCATTATGTATTCTTTCTGGGCGCTAAGCAATTCTCGTTCCAGTTCGCCCTGCGTCACCTCCATTCTGCCAAAGGAAACTATCCGTGGATCCGTCTGTATCGCTGCACGCGTGATCTCCGATGCCAGTACCAGGCCGTTTAACGAGGTAAGTCGGCTCAGAGCTACATAAACTTGTCCTGGTGCAAAGGATTGCCCTGCATCTACTATGGCTTTTTCAAACGTCAGCCCCTGACTTTTGTGTATGGTCACAGCCCATGCAAGCCTTATAGGAAATTGCTTATATGAACCCAACTCCTCCTCTATTATCGTGTCAGCAGGCTCATTATACGCGTATCGGATGTTCCGCCAGGTTTCATGTTCCAGTTGCAGCTCGTCATTGGATCCCGGGAACCTTATGTATATCTCCTTATCCTTTATCCTGCTTACAATCCCAATTTTGCCGTTGTAATATCTCCTCTGATCTCCTTTATCATTCCGGATAAACATGATCTGTGCCCCTACTTTCAACGTCATACTCTTTTCAGCCGGTAGCGCTTTCTCATTGAACTCTCCCGTCACCTCCCCTTCAAAGGTAAAGGGATCTCCATGCAGCATTGCCAGCGCCTGCTGATTTATCTTATCTGCCTTGAAGTTGTGCGAGGTGAGCAGTATATAACCTTCATCCGGATCGGGATAAAAGAAGGGGTCGTAGTATTTCTGGAGTATCCGGAGGTCTTCATCTGTCGCCTCATTATTTCTTATGTTGTTTAGCAGATCTATGAACGCTACATCACTTTGCCTGTAAATTTTGTCCAGTTCTATACATAACGGGCTCGACTCTTTAATCACCAGCGCATCAAAGAAGAACATGGTTCGGTAATACTGGCTGAGGAAGGTCCATTCATCATTGCTTACTACCGGCGGCAACTGGTACAGGTCACCAATGTAGAGCACCTGCACACCCCCAAACGGCGTATCCAACTTCTTCCTCACATGCCGCAGTATCCCGTCCATTGCGTCGAGCAGATCTGCTCTCAGCATAGAAACTTCGTCTACTATCAGCAGTTCCATCTCCTCCAGGAGCTGGCGTTTTTCCCTGTTCAGCCGCATATTCTTGAGCAGTGTGTACAGATCAGTACCTTGGGATGGAGCAGTAC
>CAMPJV010000051.1 GCA_946886975.1 uncultured Taibaiella sp.
ATATTGCTATCATTTAGCTCAACATTGTCCGATTTCTTCCTAAGCTTTATGTTCAATGCTTCCACTAAAAGAGAAAACGCAAGGCATGAATAAATAATGCTCTTGCTGATCTCCTGGTGAATACCGTTGGCTACCAGCACTACACCAATCACTACCAGGAAGGTAAGCGCCAGCATTTGCAAAGTGGGTTGCTTATTTATTATCCTGGTTACAGGACCGGAGAACAGCATCATTATACCAATGGAAATAACAACTGCTATGATCATCAGTACCACATCATCCACCAAGCCTACGGCCGTAAGGATCGAGTCAAAGGAGAAAACAGCATCTACAAGGATTATCTGGAAGATCACTCCGCCAAACGAAGATGTCGCCGTCTTTATTCCGGCCTTTATATCCTCCTCCCTTTGTAGCTTATGGTGAATCTCCAGCGTACTCTTCACTATAAGGAAAATACCTCCGGCGATTAGTATAAGGTCCTTCCAGCTTAGTTCCAGCACTTCCTTTCCTTCTTCAAGACTGAACGGCAAGGTTACGATTGGGTCCTTCAGGCTGATGATCCAGCTGATTGTCAGTAACAAGCAGGTTCGGAAAACCATGGCCAGCAGCAGTCCTATGTTCCTTGCTCTTGCTTGCTGGTGCTGTGGCAGCTTATTGGATACAATGGAAATGAAGATTATGTTATCTACTCCCAACACGATCTCCAGGAACGAAAGGGTGAGCAAACTGATCCAAACGCCTGGTTCAGAAAAGTCCGGCATTGCTAACAACAAATTGGCGGTGATCATGTAAAAACTATCTGTAAAAGTTATGAAGAATGTCAAGTAAAACTATGCCGCCTGACGCACCTGCGGTCAAACAATAACTGCTCACTAAAAAGTAAGTTTAACTTGTACCGGCTTGCCGTCTCTCAGCACCGTCACCGTAATCGTTTGCCCGCTCTTAAACTTGCTCAAAGCCTCCATATAGCTCTGCATGCCGTTTATCTTTTCGCTTCCCATCTGGGTTATCACATCGCCTGCCTTAATCCCAGCCTTTATTGCAGGCCTGTCCTCTGTTACCCCGTCCACCCGTATGCCGTCACCTACCTGGTAAGAATAATCAGGCATTATACCAAGTGTCACCTTGAATCTTACCTTTCCTACTGTAGCTTGTTTGGTGGCGGTAAACTTCGGCTTTATCCTTGTGTCCATCACATCCACCAATCCGGACACATAATTCAGTACCTGCACCTCCCCAATGTAGTTTATCTTATCTGCGTCGTCACTCGGCTTGTGATAATCGTGGTGCAGGCCGGTAAAGAAGAACAATACCGGTATCCCCTGGTGATAAAAAGAAGTATGGTCCGAGGGTCCCACTCCCGAACTGTCTATTGCCACCTTAAAGTCTTTGTGCGTCCTCGTTATGAAGTCTCCCCATACAGGTGATGTGCCTACTCCGCCGATGGTCAGTGCATGTGTACTGTCGTTCAGCCTGCCAACCATATCCATGTTGATCATGTAGGCGATGGTGGAACTGTCCAGCCCCGCCTGTTTCACAATCGCCTTTGATCCAAGCAGCCCGAGTTCCTCACCTGAGAAATGGATGAACAGGTAGTTATAGTTCCTGTACTTCTGCTTCTTTATTCGTGCCGCGAGTTCCAGCAGCCCTGCCGTTCCACTGGCATTGTCATCTGCTCCGTTATGCACCTGTTTATCCTTTCCTGTATATAGGCTGCTTCTTTCATCACCAAATCCCAAATGGTCGTAGTGAGCGCCTATCACTACTGTATAGGGTGCCTTGTTGTCTATATATGCTGCTACATTGGTCCCTGTAAACTCACTCTTCTTTATCTCTATCTCCATCTCCACTGCCACGCCCGCTTCCCTGTTCCTCACGTAGGCTTCAAAAGCCGGATAAGTTATGAATGCCACGGGAAGATCCAACGCCTCAAATTCCGAGTGAGCATTGAACCTTGGAGGGTATTTGGCATTATAGCCATCATAAAACAACAAGCCTGTTGCGCCCTGTTTCTTAGCGTCCTTTGCCTTGTCATACATCACCTTCTCATAGTCGAAGTGTGCATCTTTAGCTTCATCTTCGTCAGCGTACAGAGAGACCATCCAGATATTCCCCTGTTCGAGCACATCTGGCAACACTTCACTTTGCACCTTACGGCTGATGTTTGCGCTGAATGGCAGGGGAAATGCTTCTTCATCCATCTTCATTGTCCGGTTGCCTATTCTGATCTGTGAGCTCGGCTCTACTTGCTTCCCATACACAAACTGGAAGGGATGCTTGTACTGTCCCTTGTATGGTTCTATTTTCAGTTTCTTGTACCTTTCCTCCAGGTAGTCAGCCGCCTTCCTTTCTCCTTCACTTCCGGTCCTTCTCCCCTCCAGTGCGTCTGACGCCAGATACTCTATATCGGTCTTCAGCTGCTTAATGAGCTTTCTTTCAGCCTTCCGCTGGGCAAATGAACTTGGCGCTGCACAAAGCAGCACTATGGTAAAAACAATAAAACTCCGGAAACGCATAGAGGACATAATAATTGGCAAAATTACGAGTAACAGTTGCTATTTCCCGCAGCAGGCCGGAAAATCCCGTTCAGCTTCTTCAATTATGTTGCGCCGCGGGTTTTCTCCCTTTGCGAGGGCAACTTCACCAAGCCGAAAGGCCCCGCTTAAAGCGAGGCCTTTTCAGTTATTCTTATGCACAATTCCTACTCGCCTGGTTCCAGGTTTCCGTCTTCCGTTACTACCAGTACCCCATTCTCACCTTCTGGTATAGCATCAGCGCCTGCAGTAGGCATTACAATCTCTATATTGGAAATATCTTTCAATTGAGGAAGCTCTCCCGGGTTGTTTATACCCAGGTAGTCCATGAAATTCTTAGAAGTATTATATATCAGCGGCTTTCCCACCATCTCTTCATTACGCCCCGCGATCACGATCAGCTCCTTTTCCAGCAACTTCTGTATGGAGTAATCCGCACTCACACCTCTTATGAACTCCACCTCCGATTTTGTTATCGGCTGCTTGTACGCAATGATAGCCAGCGTCTCCATAGCCGCCGAGGAAAGCTTCTTAATATGCTTATCTCCGTTCAGCTGCAATACCGTCTTATGGTAGGCCTTTTTAGTAAGGAACTGATAACCGCCTCCAGCTTCCTTTAGGTGGAAAGGATAATAGTGAGCCTCGTACTTCTCGCGAATAGCATCCAGACAAGTTGCAACACGTTCAGCCTCTATGGATTCCTCCATAGCCTGTCCTATCATTTCTGTCAGTTCCATTTGAGTAATAGGACGCTCACTGGCAAAGATCAGGGCTTCAACATGTGGCATTAATTGTTCGATATCCATACGTATCCTCTTTTATCTGTTCACACCGAAAATACCACAGGGCACCATAAATCAGGCTAAAAAGTAATGCACAGGTGTTGGTAAATATAAGGCTTACTCGGAGGGTTTTCAAGGGAAATACAAAGGTAATCATACCCCTCCGCAATAACCGATCGCCACTCTATGTATTTAGTTAAAATTCCATCTGTGAAGATTCTACACAGGTAAATATTGCACGTTGAGACCACTTTTTACAAGCCAATAAAATCGATCGTACGTGGTCTTAAAAGAAGCACTCAACGTCCTCCATAGGCTTTGTGCTGAGGCTATAGTTAGATTTCAATGGAGTTATAGCGGAGTTTCCCCGGAGTCTCCACCCGATCAGTGCCCTATCACTGCCCTATCGATAGCCTATCGATGCCCTATCGCTCAGGGGAACAGGTTCATTGGAGGTAAGAATAGTTGCGGCACTATCCCGATCAGTATCACTAGTCCGCAGCTAATTCCAAGCATAAGCTTATCATATCCGGTTACGTCCGAGGTAAGTTCAGGCGTTCCCTGCTTAAAGTACATCGCCATGATCAGGCGGAAATAGTAGTACGCGCTTACGGCAGCCATAATAAGTGCAAAGATAATCAGCCACATCACCTGTCCCTGTTCCATGGCCGCGAGTAGCACGAAATACTTAGCCATAAACCCTCCCGTCATCGGTATCCCGACCAGTGAAAACAGGAAAATCGCCGTAAAAAAGGCCAATGCAGGCTCCTTCTTAGCAAGGCCGTTAAACCCGTCATAGGTATTATCCTTGATCTTCACCAGCACTGAAAACACCCCTATGGTTGCTATGGTGTAAGCTACAGAGTAGATTATAATGCCCTGCCATGCGGTACCATTTACCGAGAGTATAGCGAACAGCATAAATCCCGCCTGTGCTATGGAGGAGTAAGCAAGCATGCGTTTCACGCTTTGCTGAAAGACCGCGGTCAGATTACCGATCAGTAAAGTTAGTGCGGTGACAAGAGCTACCAGCATCATCCAGTGTTCACTAAGGCTTCCAAAGGAGCTATGGAACAACCGCAGGAAGGCAACAAATGCACCAACCTTTACCACCGTCGCCATATACGCGGTGAACGGTGTAGGAGATCCGTCATATACGTCGGGCGTCCACATATGCATCGGTGCGGCAGACACCTTAAAACCCAGCGCCACGATCAGGAAAACAATACCAGTCATGGCCATTGGGTTCAATGCGTCTGTCTGCAGCATCCTGAAGCCCGTTATGTCAAATGTCCCGGCAGCTCCGTAAATCAGCGTAATACCCATTAGAAGGATACCGGTAGAGAAAGAACCCATCAGGAAATACTTTAGCGAGGCCTCACTGCTCTTAAGGTTCCGTTTATCGCTGCCCGCAAGTATATACTGAGGTATTGATAGTATCTCTATACCCAGGAACAACATAAGCATATTATTGTACCCTGAAAGCAAGTAAAGCCCAACCATAATGAAGCTGATTAGCGCAAAGTACTCTCCTACGTGGGCGCCCACTTTTTCAATTTCCTTTCCCAGTAAAAGCACGTATAGCAAGGTACATCCGGTCATGAGCAGGTTAAACCAAAGCGCAAAACTGCTCAGGCTCAACATATTACCAAAGTAATTTTGAGCTCCCGCGGCGTTTGTGTTCGAGGCATCGTACACGTCCCAGATATTCACACCAACAAGCAAAAACAGTAACACAGTTGCTATCGATGTAACTGTGCGCTTACTCTTCACCGTTACCCCGACAAACATCAGGATCACACCTATTAATGTAGCAGCAATTATTGCCTTCATGAATTCATTTAAACTATTACAAAAACAAACCCGCCTCCTCTCCTTATCTCTTTAATTCTCCTATCTATGGTGCAATCAATTGCGATACTCCTTCCGTCAGCGCAAGCAGCGGTTTCGGGTACACTCCAAGGAAGAGTACCAGGACTACTATAAGCGCCATCGCAAGTGATTCAGTGAGGTTCATGTCCTCTGCTATCAGCATAGGTGTCTCTTTGCCGTAGGCCGTCCTCTGCACCATATTCAATGTGTAGACCGCCCCCAGTATTATTCCAAGCCCAGCTATCGCCATGAAACCAATGTGGAACGATGATGCTCCCTGGAAAATCCCGTGAAACAGCATAAACTCCCCGACGAAGCCATTTGTTAGTGGTAATGCAATGTTTGCCAGCGAAATGATGACCAATGCGATAGCCATCTGCGGAGCCGTTGTCGCCATACCACCCAGCTTTGTCATATCCCTTGTGCCCCACCTGGTCTCTATCATCCCCACTATCAGCCACATCCCTGTTATGTTTATCCCGTGGTTAAACATTTGCACCATCAGTCCATGCATCCCAACCTGGGTATGTGAAAACGCAGCGGCACTCATAAGCCCCATATGCGCGATGGATGAATACGCCACCAGCCTCTTCAAATCTGTCTGTACGATAGCCAGACAAGAGGCGTAAACAATTCCAATTATGGATAGGATAATTACTGTATCGGACCAAAAGGCAACACCTTCTGGCACCACCGGCAGCAGCCAGCGCACCACAGCAAATATTCCCATCTTCACCATCAGGGCGCTGAGGACAATTGTCACGGGAGTAGGCGATTGTTCATACGTATCAGGCTGCCAGGTATGGAAAGGGAATAGCGGCATCTTTATAGCAAAGGCTATGAAGATCAGCCAAAACAGCCACTGCTGTGTCTCTGGCGCCAGGCTTGCACCCGCACGTGTAATATTGGCCCACGAATAGCTGTTTCCCCCCGGCGTCAGTGTCGCCAGATAGATCAGGCCTGCCAGCATAAGCAAGCTTCCGACAAATGTGTAAACAAAAAACTTGAACGTCACCGGTATTCTCTTCTCGCCGCCCCACCTGGAACAGAGGAAATACACAGGTATCAAGGCCAGTTCCCAGAAGGCATAGAACAGCAAAGCATCGTAAGCAAGAAATACTCCGGTAATGCCCGCCTGTGTCAGCAACATTAATCCGTAGAACGCGTGTGGTCTGTCCACCTCCTTGTTCCAGTTCGCTATGAAGATCACAGGCATTACAATACCTATCAGCAGGCAAAGCATGGCGCTCATCCCGTCAGCTCTCAGGCTTATTTCACTGCCCAGCTGAGGTATCCATGGCACATTGAAGGACAAGGCTCCATCTAAACTCTCATATGAGATATACCCGGAGAGCACCAGTGTCGCCAGTCCACTCACCAGGGCAATTCCCTTCGCACCATTGCCCTTCATGACGAAGCTAAAACAGCCCGCCAGTAAAGGAATCAATATGAGTAATGTCAGCATCATAATATATAGCAGTGCCTACCGATCTATTTAATCCAGAAATAACTTAGCGTAAATAATACAGTCATCCCGATCACCAGGACGAATATGTAAAAGCCTACTTGTCCACTCTGCAGCAGCCTTACACGGTCCCCGCCCCAGCGCACACCCTTGCCTACCCCATTGACTACGCCATCTATCCCCATACGCTCAACAAAACGGTCCATAAGGTTAGAAAGCGCAACAGTCGGGCGAAGAATGACCGCATCATATAATTCATCTACATACCATTTGTGCTCCAGCACCTTAGACAATCCTGTGTTATTCGCGAAGTTTGGTGTCCTGTTTACAGCATATCCTGCAATGCTGAATATTACAGCCACTGCTGTTGAAATACCCAACAACATCCATTCAGTGCTGTGTCCCATCGCATGAGTGCCGAGATTAGTTACTGCAGAACTAAGGAAGCTATTCAGTGCATGATGTTCGCTGATTACGGGCGGCAGTCCTATGTAGCCCCCGATAACAGAAAGTATCGCCAATACCACCAGGGGAATGGTCATCGCAGCAGGACTTTCGTGCAGGTGATGCTCCTGTTCATGTGTTCCCCTGAACTTCCCAGTAAAGGTCAGCGTATATAGCCGAAACATATAGAAAGCCGTCATCATTGCACCAATTACTCCGAGCCAGTAAATAGCCTTATTATGGCTATAAGCAGAGGCTAATATTTCGTCCTTGGAGAAGAACCCGGAAAGGCCAGGGATACCGGCAATTGCAAGGCACCCGATCAGAAAGGTTATCTGGGTGACCTTCATCTTTTTTCCCAGTCCGCCCATGCTTCTTATATCCTGCTCACCGCCCATGGCGTGTATCACACTACCAGATCCCAGGAACAAAAGTGCTTTAAAAAATGCATGCGTCATTACGTGAAAGACCGCTGTGGTATAGGCGCCCATTCCCAGAGCCATGAACATGAAGCCTAACTGGCTTACGGTAGAATAAGCAAGCACCTTCTTTATGTCATATTGCTTTAAGGCTATGGTGGCAGCAAACAGCGCCGTAGCACATCCAATCCAAGCCACCAGCGTCAACGCCTCCGGAGCCAGGTTATACAATGCGCTGCTTCTCGCAATCATGTAGATTCCCGCAGTCACCATTGTTGCAGCATGTATCAGTGCAGACACAGGAGTCGGACCGGCCATCGCATCCGGCAGCCATGTATACAATGGTATCTGAGCGGACTTGCCTATAGCCCCGATAAACAGGCAAATAGCTATCCAGTTATAAACTCCACTGTGTACGGTAGCACTTTTTGCTTCCAATTGTCCAAAGAACTCACCAAAAGAAAGAGTCCCGAAATTATAAAGGATCATGAGCATACCCACCAGAAAACCGAGGTCTCCAATGCGGTTCATCACGAATGCCTTCTTTGCTGCGTTTGTGTAATCCCTATTCTTAAACCAAAACCCTATAAGCAGATAAGAGCATAGTCCTACACCCTCCCATCCAATGAACATGACCAGGTAGTTTGCCCCCAGAACCAGCAGGAGCATGGAGAATACGAATAGATTCAGGTAGGCAAAATACTTCACCATTCCCTCATCCTCATGCATGTAGGATGTGGAGTACACGTGAATCAAGAAGCCAACCCCAGTAATAATAAGCAGGAACAGCGAAGACAAAGAATCCACCTGGAAAGCGAGGGGGATGCGCAAATTATCAGATTGTATAAAATCGAACAGAGTTACAACCTGCGAGGACCCGCTCTTTACCTCAAAGAAAATACCGAGCGAAACTCCGAAGGAGGCAAGAACAGCCAGACTCCCTATCATTCCTCCTACAGACTTAGGTATACTCCGCCACCCCAGCCCGTTTATGAGAAAGCCTATTAAAGGAAATAAAGGCACTAAGTAAACTAAATTCGTCATATTATCTGCCCCCACAAGGGCCTAACATTTTGTTCAGCAATAGCAGAAATCTTCCAATGGCAAGGAACATCAATGCTTCAACCTGTTCAGAATATTAATGTCAACCGAATGTACCTTCCGGTACATCATTACTATTATGGCCAGTCCAACAGCTACTTCCGCCGCCGCTACAACCATTATAAAGAAGACAAATATTTGTGAAGAGGCGTCATTATACAGCTTCGAAAAAGCAACCATCAGCAAGTTCACTGCGTTAAGCATCAATTCTATACACATGAAGATGATAATTGCATTCCTGCGCATCAGGGTGCCCATTATCCCGATGGAGAATAAAGCCAGACTTAAAAATAAGTAGTATTGAATCGGCATAGGCTGCTGTTAATTCTGGTGTGGGTTTTTACCTGCTACTATGGAAGTTTCTTTCTTTCCTATTACCATGGCTCCAATCATTGCGCTGAGGAACAAGACGCTGCTTATTTCAAACGGCAGCACATATTTTGTAAATAATGTTCTTCCAAGGTTCTTTATCAATCCTATGTCTGTTGAGGTTTTTTCGAGAACGCCGCGAGTAGTCGTCTCTCTCAGAGCGGCCAGGATAACCAGGAACAGTATCCCTCCGGACAAAATCCCTGCAAATTGAACTAATCTGCTTTTCTGGGGTTCAACATCTGCGTTAAGGTTCATCAACATGATGACAAACAGGAACAGAACCATTATAGCTCCGGCATACACGATAATATTAACAATAGCCAGAAACTGGGCATTCATTAATATGTAATGACCTGAGATTGAGAAAAAAGTTGCTATAAGGAACAAGACGCTGTTAATAGGGTTGCGGCTAAGTATAACGCCCAACGCACAGCTGATAGCCATTACTGTAAGTAACCAGAACAATATTGCAAATACATCCATTAGCCGGCGTTGTCTTGCTTTTTAGGATGAGGAATAAGGAGGTCTTCCTTCTTATAGATCATACTCCTTCGGGTAAAGTTTGATGGCATCACCGTTTCGCTCAGATAAATGGCATCTTTAGGACAGGCTTCCTCGCAAAATCCGCAGAAGATACAGCGCAGCATGTTGATTTCATATTTTGCAGCGTACTTCTCTTCTCTGTATAAATGCTCTTCGCCAGCTTTTCTTTCAGCCCCCTCCATTGTAATGGCCTCCGCAGGACAGGCTAACGCACATAGTCCACAGGCAGTACAGCGCTCACGACCTTCTTCATCCCGGTTCAACACATGAAGGCCTCTGAATACTGGGCTAAATGGCCGCTTTTCTTCAGGATAGCTAACAGTTGCTTTCTTCTTAAAAATATGTCCGAGAGTAATTGACATACCCTTCAATATGGCAGGTACATAGAGCTTTTCCGAGAACGACATTGGATCGCGGTTAATCGGAACAGCTCTGTTAGTCAGTTGTTGCATCACATTTCTATTTAGCCATTATCCACAATATCACTCCACCCGTAATCAGCATATTCACAAGTGCCAGCGGTATCAGCGATTTCCATCCCAACTTCATCAACTGATCATATCTGAAACGAGGCAGCGTCCAGCGAACGAACATAAAGAATAGAATGAAAGCTACAATCTTAATCATAAATACCGAGACACAAGACAATACGAATATCCATTGGGGAGCGTTGGCAGCCACCCAGTCCATTCCCGGATAATTATATCCTCCGAAGAACAGGGTCGCCATGATCGCTGAACTAATGAACATGTTGATGTATTCAGCGAACAGGTATAGACCCAACTTCATTGATGAATACTCCAGGTGGTATCCCATATTTAGTTCGCTTTCCGCCTCCGGAAGGTCAAACGGAGCTCGGTTTAGCTCAGCAAAAGAGCAGACAAGGAAGATGAAAAAACCCAGCGGCTGCTTAAAAAAGTTCCATGTAAAGTACCCGTCATTCCAGAAGCCATGTTGCTGCTCAACTATTTCCCCCAAGCTCAAAGAACTGGTAACCATCAGCAGCGCTATCAGGCTGATACCCATAGCAAGTTCATAGGAGATGGCCTGGGATGCAGCTCTTACGCTGCTTAATAAGGAAAACTTGTTATTAGAAGCCCAGCCTCCAAGCATAATCCCGTAAACACCAAGACTCACAACCCCGAATATGAAGAGTATCCCGATATTAATATCAGCCACCTGAAGGGAGATGGTACGTCCGCCGACCTCGAAGCTGGGGCCCCATGGTATCACTGCGCTGGTCATAAGCGCCGTCACCATAAACATGGCTGGCCCTAGTACAAATATGATCTTTGTAGAACTTTGAGGGATGATCTCCTCTTTAAAGAAAAGTTTTAACCCATCGGCAAGAGGCTGCAACAGACCAAATATTCCGGCTCTTGCCGGGCCGATGCGATCCTGCATAATAGCTGCTACTTTTCGCTCGCCCCAAGTTGCATAGGCCGCCATTCCCAACGAGATCATCAGGATAACTGTTATGAGGACGACCTTTTCTACTATGAAAAGCCAGTCTATCTGCATTAATAGCATAGCGGCGCAAAAGTAATTAGTTCAACAAAAATATTCGCTGTTTCTTTCATTCTATACCGAAAAACTGAACACAGGGTCCGTACTTAAAGCCATAATTAGCAATTACTTTCTGCCAACGTCCAGTCTGCGCTCACTATCGAGATGTTTATTTGGCAAAAAGTCGTCTGAATGAGCAGGCCCTTCGAGTTTTGAAAGGTCTACTTCGGGGCGGTTCACATCACTTATTTCATGTATGTCCATCAACATCTTTGGCGCTTTACCTATGATGTCGTTCACCAGATCAGTCTGGGCATTGATGGCGTTATTGTATTGGTTCTGAGAAATAACGCTGTGTCGGTGAACTGTGGTGGGACCTTCAATGACCCACTCGCTTACTTTTTTCTTGTGGAAACGACAATCATTGCAGATCCATTCTTCCACTTCCCCCCATTTATCCTTCCTAGCAGTTACACGAAAT
>CAMPJV010000052.1 GCA_946886975.1 uncultured Taibaiella sp.
TAACCAACCTAGCCCTGGAAAGATGAGCTGCCGGGGTAAGATCAAAGCGTTTTTGTCGATTCATGATGGCGATACTCAAGAAGAAGCCCGGCAAGCAACGTTTTAAGGTCTTCAAAGCCGGTTGGTTTTTCAATGATGCCTTTTGCCCCGGCCTGCCTCGCCTTTTCATCCAATTCGGGACTATGTGCAGTACTATATATGTAAATGGAAGAATGTTGTAAATGGCTCATTTTCCTGAGCTTTGCTACGCAGTCCAGCCCATTCATCAATGGCATATTCATATCAACGAAGATCAGTGAGGGAACGTAGCTCTGATCACCATACAGAATCTCCAGGCCGCTTTCGGCGCTGATCGCCGTTCTGCAGACAATCCTGTCGTTCACTTCAGAAAGGGCCAGCGAAAAGATATCTCTGTCCTCAACATCGTTGTCTATGAGGAAACAAGAGCCCTGTGATCGTACATTAACCAGCATTCCCTATAAAATTAGCCTTTTCGCATAGCTGGACAAGGCCATATGCCACTTAATTTTGAAGATCGATTTCGGAGTGCGTTAGTTAATGACTATCAACTTATGGGCTCTTGCTGTTGAGCAACTGCGGGCTTTGAAGGCCTTAAGGGCAATTTTATACCGTTGAGATCACTTGCAGTCGCACCCAACTCTCAATAAACCCCTCCATCCATTATATTTGCAGTCTTCAAAACATTACGGCAGTAAGCAATAAATGGAACTTAGCAAGAACTTTCAGCATAACGAGGCGGAACAGCATTGGTACGAACATTGGGAAAAGGCGGGGTATTTTAAGTCAGTTCCCGATGGCAGGGAGGCTTACACTATTGTCATTCCTCCGCCAAATGTGACAGGGGTCCTGCACATGGGCCATGCCCTTAACGATACGGTGCAGGACGTGCTGATACGTCGTGCAAAGATGCAAGGCTACAATACTTGCTGGGTGCCAGGTACAGATCACGCCTCCATTGCTACAGAGGCGAAAGTGGTCACAATGCTCCGCGAGCGCGGCATTGACAAAAAGAACCTGAGCCGCGACGAGTTTCTGAAGTATGCCTGGGAATGGAAGGAGAAGTACGGCGGCATTATACTGCAGCAGTTGCGCAGGCTGGGCTGCTCCCTGGACTGGGACCGGACTGCGTTTACTATGGACGACGACTACTATGCTGCTGTAATACACGTGTTCGTAGAGCTGTATAATAAGGGTAACATCTACAGAGGCGTGAAGATGATCAACTGGGATCCCAAGGCCAGGACTGCCCTCAGCGACGAGGAGGTGAACTTCAAGCAGACAAATAGTAAGCTGTACTACGTTCGTTACCTGGTAGATGGCGGTGATGAAGAGGAGGAGTATATAACAATTGCTACTGTAAGGCCGGAGACTATATTAGGTGACACTGCGGTGTGTGTACATCCTGAAGATCCAAGGTATGCTCATCTTCGCGGCAGGCAGTGTTTCGTTCCGCTGATAAACAGGCGCATTCCCGTCATCTTCGACGACTACATCGATATGGAGTTTGGAACAGGAGCATTAAAGGTGACGCCTGCCCATGACCTGAATGATTATAACCTGGGCCTGAAACACCATCTTGAGATCGTAGATACGCTTAACGACGACGGCACAATGAGCGAAGCCGCCCAGATGTATGTAGGTGAGGATCGCTTTGCTGTCAGGAAGAAGATCGTAAAAGACCTGGAGGCGGCCGGACACATGGTAAAGGAGGAGGAATACACCAATCAGGTAGGCTACTCTGAAAGAACCGATGTGGTCATAGAGCCGCGGCTGAGCATGCAGTGGTGGTGCAATATGGAGGAAATGGCACGGCCGGCCCTTGGTGCGGTCATGGAGAACGAGATTGAATTTTATCCTGCTAAGTACAAGAATCTTTACCGTCACTGGATGGAGAACATAAAGGATTGGTGCATTAGCCGTCAGCTATGGTGGGGGCAGCGCATTCCTGCATGGTATGATGCTGAAGGGAACATATATGTCGCTAAGAATGAGGAAGAGGCCTACAAAGCATTTAAAGATAAGAATCCTAAATCCCGGTCACAGGCGCTCAGGCAGGATGAGGATGTGCTCGATACCTGGTTCTCTTCCTGGCTCTGGCCAATGGAGGTCTTTGGTTGGAACAAGAATCCAGATAGCGAGGAATTGAAATATTATTATCCTACCAACACGTTGGTTACAGCGCCTGAGATCATATTCTTCTGGGTGGCCAGGATGATCATGGCAGGATATGAGTTCAAAGGAACTAAGCCATTCGATAAGGTATATTTTACAGGAATAGTACGCGACAAGCAGGGCAGGAAGATGAGCAAATCTCTCGGTAACAGCCCTGACTTGCTGAAGCTGATAGACGACTTTGGCTCTGATGCTGTGCGTTTCAGTGTGATGATCTCTTCGCCCGCAGGTAATGACTTGCTCTACGATGAGTCTTCTTTGGAACAGGGTAGGTTCTTTGCCAATAAAATGTGGAATGCCACAAAGCTCATAAAGAGCTGGGAGGCCCGGTGCGATGATAGCGTTGCAGCTGCCAATGTCAGCTTTGCGCTCGATTGGATGGAGGCGCGATTCGGTAAGGTTGCACAGGACCTGGACGAGCTGTTTAAGGAGTTCCGCCTGAGTGAGGCGCTGAAGACTATCTACTCATTGATCTGGGATGATTTCTGCTCCTGGTACCTCGAGTGGGTCAAGCCCGCCCAGGACCAGGCAATTGCCACTGAAGTATATAAACGCACGATAAAGATATATGAACATCTGCTGCAATTATTGCATCCCTTCATGCCTTTTGTCACTGAGGAGATTTACCACAGTCTGACTGAGCGGGCACCCAGTGACGACCTGATAATAAGGCAACTGCCGGTACTTACTTATCCTGACCAGGCAATTCTCAAAAATGGCACGCTCCTGCAGGAACTTATAACCAGCATCCGGGATACAAGAAATAAGAATCTGTTAAAACCAAAGGACACCATAAAGCTGCATATCGATACTGGGAACCGGGAATTTTACCGGGCAGCAGAAAATATGCTGGCGCGACAGGTAAATGCAGAGTCCATCCAGTACACCGCTGAGCCAAAAACCGGCACGATTGCTGTTGTAGTACAGACCGATAAGATCTATATAGAGGCTGAGCTTGCATCATTGGACAAGGACAAGCAGAAAGCCGATATGGCTAAGGAACTTGAATATCTTAAGGGCTTCCTGGTAAGCGTAGAAAAAAAGCTGAGTAATGACCGCTTCGTCCAGAATGCGAAGCCGGATATCCTCGAGACAGAGCGGAGAAAAAGGGCTGATGCAGAGGCAAAGATCAAAGCGCTTGAGGAAAGCATGAGTTTGTTGTAACTTTAAGGAAATGAGAAGGGTAATCAGTGTTGCATTTGCGATTGGGCTGCTTTTGGTGAGCTTCGGCATGATGGCTCAGAAGGCAAAGAAAGACGATGGTAAACAGGTAGCGGGCAGCGACGCGCCTGCCCTAAAAATAGTGCACGCCTATCTCGGGCGTTCAGACTATAATAATGGTGATATATCGAAGCGTACTTTCGACTCTCTGCTAAGGCAGGGTCTAACGGCCAGGGATGCGCAGGGAACAATGCTGAAAGTCGATGGCTTTACTTTCAGCTATGCCGAGCGTAACCTTTACGAAGACTCAGTTGGTAAGCTAATGGTGCTGACCGACTTCTTTTCTGAATTCTGCCCCGGTGATACGGTGAGCAGAGGAGTGTCCCTGAATATCTACTATAAGACAAAACCGGGAGATACTGCCTATTTCGACAACATCAAGGTATTGCTCCCTGATGGCAGGCCGGTGGGTACAAAGGGGATGAAGTTTGTACTTACTAAATAACCCGGGCGTTAGTTCATCAGGAGCAGGTTTACGCTCCTTTGCAGAATATTGAACGCAATTTCCGCCATCAGGTTTTCTTTATCCAGGGTCGGATTTACTTCTGTCACTTCAAAGCAGCATATCTTATGGTTCTGCATTAGCGATGCCAGCATATCTTCCGCTTCCCTCTCTTTAAGACCGTTGCTTACTGGCGTTCCGGTGCCCCTCGAAATAGAGCTGTCAAGGCAGTCCACATCAAAGGAAACATAGATATCGTCACAATTGCTAAGATGTAGTAGTGCCTGGCGCACCACATTCTCCACGCCCTTTCGCCGCACCTCCTGAACAGGGATCACCTTGACGTTATTTTTCTTAAGTACATAGTCCTCTTCTTTCTCGAAGTCCCTGAGGCCAATAAATACCAGGTCCTCAGGTCTGATCTTGGGTGTTATCTTGCCTACGTTCTTTAGCTGGTTCCAGAGGTCTATTGTTTTCTGGTCAGGATTGTGCACCTGGTTGTCTTTATTGTCCTCAGCCAGAGCGGTAGCCAGAGGCATCCCGTGCATGTTGCCTGACGGTGTAGTATAGGGCGAATGGAGGTCCGCATGGGCGTCTATCCAGATTACTCCGAGCCTTCCCTTGGGCTTTGCCATTCTGATCCCTGCAATGGTTCCTCCCGAGGTGCTATGATCACCCGAAAGTACCAGCGGAAAAAGCCCGGATCTCAATGTTTCACTAACCGACTTTGCAACGCGTTCATACATGGTCAGTACACCGTGTATTCTTTTTGCATAGGGAGACTGTACTGGCTCGTACAGCAGCTTGTTCTCTGTCTCTACTTGTTCTGTAGGAAAGTTCACAAAGAAGCTGCTCATAAAGTCCAAAGCTGCTATCTGGATTGCATCCACGCCAAGGCTTGCGCCCCTTGTGCCTGCACCTATTTCCGACTTCACTTCAATGATCTTTATGTTGCGCATAGAGGTCCAAAGGTATTAAAAGCCATGGTGTTATACAAAACAGCTAGAATGGATACCCTATGGCGAAGTTCAGAACAATGTCATTAAACCATGAGGGTTTGTTGAAGGGACTTGTCCAACCTCCATAGCTGTGGAGATTATTATAAGGCACTTTCACAGGAACTGCACCGTCAATTCTGAAGATAAAGAAGCCTGCAAGATCAAGACGTGCGCCGGCTCCTGCACTGATAGCTATGTCATTACCAAGCTTGCTGAATGCAAATTCTCCTTGCGGATAGTTAGCAGACGGCTGAGCAAGCCAGATGTTTCCTGCATCTGCAAATACGGCTCCCTTCAGTTTAATACTGCCCGAAAACAGCTGAATGATGTCGAAACGGTACTCTCCGTTCATTTCCAGCTTTATGTCGCCTGTTCTGTCTATAAAGCTTGAGCTGCCCTCGTCAGCCGGGTTGTAATAGCTGCCAGGCCCCAGCGTTCTGATCCTCCAGCCCCTGATGCTGTAAGCGCCGCCAACAAAGTATTGTTTCACGTAAGGAAGAGTAGGGGAGCGCCCATACGGTATTCCCACTCCTCCATAAAATCGCCCTGCTATCTGGGAGCGTCGCCTGTTGATGTAGCGGCGCACGTCAAAGTCTAACTTCAGGTATTGTGAATAGGTTATATTGGTGACGCCAAGGTTGTCAAGCCCACTCATTAATGCCCCCGCTTCTTCGAGTCCCAGCTTTGCATACGTATAGCTTCTTCCTTTGTTGTCAAATTGGTTGGAGTAGGTAAAGCTCAGGTTTTCCCCCTCAATAAAGGTTTCCCGATAGCTGTTCTTAAGGAATTGGTTGCTGTCCAGCCTCCGCTGAAAGGAATCAGACACAAAAGGCAGCCGGATGATATTCATAAAAGCAGGGGAGAAGTCCCAGCTTTTACGGCTCGTCTCTTTCCAGTTGTAAGAGAGGTTTGCAGATGTGTTGGCAAGAGTAAAGTACTGAACTCTGTCCAGCAGGGTAGTACCTACGCCTATTATGGTTCTTGGCAAATTCTTCTTTGCAAACCTCACCTTAAAAGGCACAATGAACTTAGGAAAGTCTACACTTACGTTTACGCCAAATGTCTTTGTAATAAGGCTGAAGTGCTGAAAGAAGTTTTCTCCTTTGCTGGTACTGTAGGTGGATTCCAATCCGCCACTTACTGACGTGGTCAGCAGGTTGGCTCCCTTAGCCAGGTTATGATCACGGAAGCTGATGGTTGGCATCACTCCGAGTACGTACGTCGTACCTGTAGATACTTCAAAGTTGGCATTGAACTCATACTTATTCGCCGGACTCATCACAATTATGGCGTTCAGATATTTCACGCCATTCTCCTCCTTATTGGACGTATCATCTGGAAGTATGATTCTGATTGTCTGAAATACTCCCAGCTGGTTCAGTTTATTAATTGTAGCGTCATAATCGCTCTGCCTGTACAGCTCTCCTTTCTGCAGGAAAACGTGCTTTAGGATTATGTTTTCCCTGATGTAGTATTTATGATACCGGAAGCGCACGTCGTCCACAACAGTAGTTAGCAGGGTGCTGTCCTGCGCGTCCTCTCTGCTCACGAAGTCCGGATAGATAGATACCCTGTTTATGACATACCGCTTGTAAGCGTCTCTGTTCTCTGCACGGATCACTATGTTGATATCAAGGGTTGGTTTCTTCTGCTTCTTCTGCAGCGCAATAAAGTTGATGGCGCTCTCAAAGGGGTTGTCTATATCTCTCAGCAATTCTTTGTTAAAAGTGTCCAGGGTAAAGTCCACAATGTTCTCCTGCGTAAACTTGTAATACCCATGCTCCCTCAGCACATTGGTGATGCGGCTCCGCTCTTGCTCCAGCAGGCTCATCGAAAATTCAGTCCCTCCCTGCAGTACAGACTGGTCCATGGAGTTGTTCACGATCGTATAGATCGCGCTGTCATCCACATCCAGGGTTGTCTTATTGATCAGGAAATTTACTCCCGTCTCTATGATGTAGTCTACATACGCCTTTCGTCCTTTAAACCTCGTCGTGTCACTCACCTTTGGATAGAAATAGCCCTGGTTAAACAGGTAGCTTCTTATGTTGTTTACCGATCTGGTTACAAGGCTGCTGTCATACACCACCGGCCGCTCCACTGTCTTCGACTTCAGCTGAAAGTTGGCGCTGTCTTTCTCAAACTTCTTATAGCGAAGGTTATAAAGCCACACTTTGTAGGGCATATAGCTCATCACCAGGTGGGTATTTGGCTTCTGCACGATCAGCCGTTCTATGTTGTCCTTCAGTTCTCCCCTTTTGGTAATCCCCTTATCCGTGTCCAGCTTCAGGTTGTTCTTCTTGAGCAGGTACTGCCCTTCTTTCAGGTGTTTGGTAGCATCGCACCCTGTCAAAGCGATCAAAAGGGATGAGAAAAGAACCAGCAGGATGTGTTGACTAAAAGTGCTTCCTCTCAAACCCATGTATCAGATTGGACAATTAATATAGCTTTGCAGTAGATGTTGTCGAAGGCACAAATTAAATACATTCGCTCGTTAACCCAGCAAAAATACCGCAAAGAACATAATGTATTCATAGCAGAGGGTGATAAGATTTGCCAGGAGTGGCTGGGCAGCAATGCGAGCATAGCACAGGTTGTCTGCTTGCCGGATTGGGCTGATGCAAATCAGGGCCTCATCCGGAAGCACCCGGAGGCTATCATCTCTGTGGTTGAAGACGGCGTCCTTTCATCCGTTTCCACGCTTCAGTCACCTAATAAGGTCTTACTCATTGTAGCCATGCCTCTCCCCGGCAGGCAGCCGCCTTCCGACCAGTGGGCCATAGCGCTCGATCACCTTCAGGACCCTGGCAACATGGGTACCATCATTCGTATAGCCGATTGGTTCGGTATAGAGCATGTAGTGTGCTCCAGGGAGTGTGTGGATATTTATAACCCTAAAGTAGTGCAGGCCGCCATGGGTGGGCATATTCGCATCAGCTTTTACGAAACCGACCTCCTGCCTTACATCAGTGCGCTCACCATTCCTGTGCTTGCCGCTACGCTCAACGGCGATAGTCTTTACAGCTTCAATAGTTTTGATAAAGCGGTGTTGTTGATAGGGAATGAATCAAAAGGACTTAGTGAGGAGCTGATCGTTAAGGCTTCTCACAAAATCACTATCCCTCGCCGCGGCGGCGCGGAATCCTTGAATGCAGCGGTTTCTGCCGGTATTCTGTGCGCTGCTTTGGTGCCTCATTAGCCTTCTCATTTCCCTTACACTAAATATTTGGCATGCCTGTTGGTATATACCTTACATAGGTTCATTTAAAACACACGGACGATGAAAAAGGTACTACTCACACTCGCATTTCTCTTAGCTGTCTTACCAGCCCTCTTTGCGCAGGGTGGACACAGCTCTCTAAAAGTTCGCCTCAGCGACAACACTCCGCTCAGAATTGCAATCGACGGCAAAGCCTACAATGATGAATCAAAAGTTGTCACTGTTGATAATATCGCCGCAGGCCGCCACAAGCTGAAGGTATTTATACCCGCGAAGTCCGGCAGAGGCAATCGTACTTTGGTTTACCAGGGCGACTTCAAATTGGAGCCAGGCACATCCAGCTACTTTGTGGTGGATCGCTTTAAGGGCACCGTCCGTGTAAGCACAGAACAGCGTGCTGACCTCGACAGGAACACAAGGACTCCTGGCAATAACGGCCGTGGCTATAACCACCGCAAGGACCAGGATAGGTACGACAGAGGCGATGATCGTCAAGACAGGAGGAGAAATGCACTCACCTATAGTGATATGAACGATCTGAAGGATAGGGTAGACGGGCGTATGTTTAACGACGGAAAAGTGCAGCTCATCAGCTCTGTCTTGCAGGACCGTACATATACCACCGCACAGGTTCGCACTATGTTGTCCTGGTTAAGCTTTGACGATAGCAAGCTGCAGCTCGCCAGGATGGCCTATGCCAATGTGATGGATAAGCAGAACTATTGGAAACTCGAAGATGCTTTCAGCTTTAGCTCTACAAAGGAACACTTCAGCGAATACCTCACCGCCCGCAGGTAGTTATTCTTTAGTCGCTGCAACCAACTTCTCCGCCAGGCTGAATTTCATATGAAACAGCCTGGCGGTTATCATTCCTACAGCTATCCCAAGCAGCGCACCGCAGGTCACGTCCAAAGGAAAGTGCACGCCAACGTACACCTGTGCATACGAAACCGATGCCGCCCAGAACAGCGCCGCATACCACACCCACTTCACTCTTTTCTCCAGCGTCATCGCTCCAAAAACAGCTAATGCAAAATGGTTCGTCGCATGTGATGAAGGAAAGCTGTACCCGCTTCCGCATGGCACTATAATATGTACAAGGTTAGCGAGCCGTGGATCATTGCAGGGACGAATTCGATGGAATATCTCTTTGAACACATGTGCGCTTAGCTGGTCACTGATAGCAAAGGTCCCGATGAAGAATAAGCACCAAATAATGCCCGTCTTGCCAAAGTTCTGCAGCATAAACACCAGCAGGAAAAGATAGAGTGGTGTCCATGTCCATTGGTTCCTGAAAAAAGGTATGATGTAGTCTAGAAAGCTATTGTGCCAGGTCGAATTCAGGTAATACCATACGGTAAGGTCTGTTTGAACTAAGATCTCATGAAGCTTTTGCAGCATGCTTACTTTTTAAAGATCATGATCAGCCGCGGGGAATCATATGGGTGATACACGTTCAGGCGATAGTCCCCAAAAGTAGCAACCAGCGACAGCCCCGCTTTCTTAAACATTTTGATGAAATCCGACAGCTCAAATGCGGCAACGCTCTCCTTGTAGTGCCTTTCCTTGCCCTCATTGTCCTTAAAGTATATGTCCTTAACGAAATGGTTGTCCTCCAGTTTTCGTTCAAGCTTAAACTCATATTGGCCTCTCTGTAGCGTCTCCTCCGGCACAAGTTTCGACAAGGATTGCTCCTTGTTCAGATAGTCTATGATCAGCAGTCCGCCCTTCTTCATTCCCGCCGCAAACGACTTGGCTGCCATCATATGATCCCGCTCCGTAGCAAAGTAGCCGAAGCTCGTAAAGAAGTTGAATACGTAGTTGAAGTAATTGATGTAAAATGGATACCTCATATCATGCACCATGAAATGAAGGTGCTCATGCTCATGCTTCTTCGCCTTTTCTATGCTGGCAGACGAAAGGTCTATTCCTGTCACGTCATACCCATACTCCGCCAGCTCAATCGAAAACCGTCCTTCCCCGCACGCTATGTCTGCCATAGTACTCATCGGCAGTGGTTGTAAATATTTCAGTAGCCGCTCCACAAAGGCCTGTGCCTCCAGCTCATCCCTGTGCTCATAAAGTATGTGATAGTAAGGCGACCCAAACCAGCTCTCAAACCAATCTACTTGTTCCTGCTGCATATCTTCTGTATTGCCAGCAAAAATAGTTGCTAAAACCCAACCTAAAGAATCCTGTTCACGATTACCGCTCTCCTCCGCGCCTATGCACAATAGCTCAAAACTTTATGCATTCTCTTCTATCCACTTCTATCCGCCGGCATCACTGCCTCTGCTACGCATCATGAGTGGCGTACATACGAGGTTCATACGGGGTAAATACGGGGTAAATACGGGATAAATACGGGGTAACTACGGAGTAACTACGGATCTGCACCGCATCTGGAGACTAGTCGCACCGCCTTTGCTATGCCTTTCCTCCCTCTTTCAACCTTGGTTTCAATGCCGTGTATCATCACTTTTTTTACCACTTTATTTCCTCGCCACCACAGCCGCATTCGCTTTCCCTTCAAGATGCTCCGCCTGCTCCCAACTATCTTCTTATCTTTGCACCCAATTTTCAATTAATGAAGCCAGGTATTCGTCGCTTTCTTGTATTTAATAGGATATATATAGCTGTAGCTCTTATCGCTCTCGGGTTTTGGATTGGCTTTGCCGCTACGTGGTGGGTGGCCTGGATTCCCTTCCTTATCGCAGTCCTCATGGTCGTCGCTCACTTCATGGTCGGCCCCATGACGCTCATTCAGGGCTACATAGAGGAGGGCGACATGGAAGGCGCTCAAAAGCTCATGGAGCGTGTCAAGTATCCTAATCTCCTTTACAAGCCTGTCCGTTCCTCCTACTATATGCTCAGGGCCAACTTCTCTACCATGGGTGATGATCTCGACAAAGCCGAGTCCGACCTCAGGAAGGGTCTTGAGGGAATGCCTGAGAAGGAGTTTGAAGGCACCGCTTACCTCCAGCTCGGTGCCATAGCATTCAAGAAGGGCAATACCAAAGAGGCTTTCGAGCATCTGCGTAAAGCAGTAAAGATCGGCCTGCCCGACAAGGATAATGAAGCCACAGCCTATCTGCAGCTATCGGGCATCTGTATGCAGCGCAGGGATTTCCGCAGCGCCAAGATGTACTTTGCTAAGGCTAAGGCATGCAAGCCAAAGAACGAGCAGGTGGTGTCTCAGCTTCAGGAGATGGCTAAGTACATGGCTCGTATTCCGGGCTAATTAGTCTTTTGTATAGATCTGGTCCAGGCTCAGCTTCACAATATCGCCCATGCTGTTGCAGGAGAGGAAGGTCTTTTCGTTGTAGTATTCAGCCAGCTCTGTTCTTAGCTGCATCACTTTCTCTGGTGGCGAAATGGTGTCTGCACTCATGTTGTCCAGCAGTGCCTTCAGTTGTGTCCTGGCCGCTCTTATCCGCCGCAT
>CAMPJV010000053.1 GCA_946886975.1 uncultured Taibaiella sp.
GTGGTGCGGAGTTCGTGCATGGCAATCTCCCCTTAACGCTCGATCTGCTAAAGGAAGCCGGGATTGAGTACACTCCGGTCCGGGGAGAAATGTGGCAACATAAGAAGGGACAGCTTATTCAGCAGGAGGATTTCCTGCCGGATGGGGAAATCATTGCGCAGAAGCTTCAGGACCTTGAAGGCGATATCTCCGTAAACGAGTTCCTCCTCACTCACTTCAGCGATAATAAATACACGGACCTCCGGGAAGACATCAGGCGGTTCGTTGAGGGCTACGACGCAGCAGATGTTAACAGGGCCAGCGTAGCTGCATTGGCCAGCGAATTCGCCGAACAGGAGGAAGACCAGTATCGTATCAAAGGTGGCTACATCTCTATCATCAGCTACCTTGAGCAAAAATGCAGGGCCCAGGGCTGCGACATTGTACTAGACAGCTCAGTAAAAGGGATAACCTGGAAGCCAGGGCAGGCAGAGGTCACAGCGACCAATGGAGAGGTTTATGCTGCGGGCCAGGTCCTCATCACAGTTCCTATAGGCATTCTACAAGCCGTTCCCGGTGATGCAAACGCCATAGAATTTAGCCCCGACATACCCGAAAAGCTTGCCGCAGCAAAGGCGATTGGCTTTGGCCCAGTCATAAAGTTCTCCCTGGAGTTCAAGACACCCTTTTGGATACACCCTGCTCCGGCTAAGAATTTGTCCAACATGGGCTTCCTCTTCTCCGACGCCGCGGTACCCACCTGGTGGACGCAGGCTCCCGAATCGTCGAATCTCTTAACAGGCTGGCTTGCGGGTCCAAAGTGTCACTCGTTTGCGGGCGCTTGCAACGAGGAGCTACTCAAGAATGCACTACATTCACTGGCAGTCATCTTCAACACTGACGAGACAGATCTCCGCGCCAGTCTTCTTGCATGGCACATCTCAAACTGGGCAACCGATGCCTACTCACGTGGAGCATACACCTACTCCACCGTAGGAGATCACGTAGCCCGGAAAACACTGATGGAGCCGGTAAAGGGCACGTTATTCTTTGCGGGAGAGGGCGCCTACATTGGTCCTGACACTGGCACAGTAGAAGCCGCCATCTATTCAGGATTGGAAGCAAGTAAAGCGATATTGCAGTCCAGCCTTGCTCAAATGGACACCGACTAACAACTCGTCATATAGAGATGTAACACCCGGCACTTAAAAAAGGTACATCAGTCTTACAACCCACATGTTATTAAACTGCTCAGAACGGCCAAAGCCGGGCGGAATGTTCTTACGGATTGGAATAAGAGAATACTGGAACCGTAGGTTCACGAAAAACCCGTTCCAGATATGTACGTTGCCTCCCAATACCAGGTTCAGGTCTGCCTTGCGGAAGTTAAAACTATCAGTAGCAACGGGACCATTGTTCGTGTTGATCTCTTCTTTAGAGGTGATCAGCTGAGAATAGGAAAGCCCTCCGCCGAAATGACTTCTTCTCCTGTCGAAGTAGTTCAACTGGATAGGCACTTCCGCATAGTTCAGGTTGATCTTATATTTCTGTATGTAGGTGCCCTGTATCCCGCTCTCCTGCACCCTGTGGCCGCGACTGCCTTTTTGCGAAAACAGTATCTCCATGCTGGCGGCCAGCTTTTCCTCCAGGTGGATGTAAACGATACCTCCTGCATTCAGCCCTACTTTGTGGTAGCCCGCATAACTATCTCCGTCCACCTGCGAAAAATTGCCCCCTAACACAAGCCCGCCATAGAAAGTACGGGGATCTTCAACGTAATAGTTCGAAGGATTTTGTGCCTGCGCCCGTTCTGTAAAGCTGATCCAAACTATCGCGAACAGAAGAAGTGCCGCGAATTTTCTAATTTTAACCATCCTAACCGGAATTGCTAATGAGTTTCAAATATACTGCAAACACCCTTAAAAAACTGGAACAGCTATACGAAGAGGCGCGCTTCATCATACGTTATGAGAAGGGAAACTTTGCTTCCGGCTACTGCATTTTGGAGGAAAGAAGAGTGGTTGTCATCAACCGTTTCCTGAATGTAGAAGGCAGAATAAATGCACTCATTGAGATACTTCCATCAATACAGGTAAAGGAAGAAGAGCTGAGCGGGGAAATGCTAAAATGGTATCACCAGCTGCAGGATCAAAGCAGACATGCTGACGATGCATCTGTACAAACTGAAATGGATCTCTAGCTGTGATAGTCACCTTCCTAGGCACGGGCACTTCACAGGGGGTACCAGTCATTTCTTGTAAATGCCCTGTCTGCACATCTTCCGATAAGAAGAATCACAGGCTCCGCTCTTCGGTTTGGGTACAAATAGCAGGGCTCAGCATCGTCGTAGACACCGGCCCCGATTTCCGCTACCAGATGATCCGCAGCAAAGTTGACAAACTGGATGCCGTCGTCTTCACCCATAGCCACAAAGACCACATAGCCGGTCTTGATGATATAAGAGCATATAATTACTTCCAGCACCAGCCCATGGATGTATATGCTAGCGAGGATACGCAAACTGCGCTGAAGAGGGAATTTGAATACATATTCCAGAATGGTGACTATCCGGGCATCCCAAAGATAAACCTGCACAGCATAGCAGGCGATGAGTCATTCTTTATAAACGGGGTGGAGATAATCCCGATTAAAGTGATGCACTATAAAATGGAGGTCCTCGGCTTCAGGATAAAGGACTTTACCTACATAACCGATGCTAACTACATCCCTCCCCAGGAGCTGGAAAAGATAAAGGGGAGCAAGGCCATAGTGCTGAACGCCCTGCGGCACCAGGAGCATGTTTCGCACTACACTCTGTCCGAAGCTGTTCAGGTGGCCAGAGAAATAGGTGCTGAACAGACCTATTTCACCCATGTCAGCCATCAGTTAGGCCTTCACGATGAAGTGAACGCTACCCTTCCCCCTGGTATGCAGCTGGCTCATGACTGCCTGGCAATCGAATTATAGCACGGTATAGCTGCTACAGGAATTATGACAATCGTAAAACATTCTTCCTTAACTTTAACCTAAACAACTGAATACTAATAATGAAAAAATTACTTGTGGCCCTGCTTCTTAGCTGTGGCTGGACAGGAGTGTTGCAGGCTCAGAATATGGAGAACACCACCATAAAGGTGGGGACGAAGGCTCCCGAGTTGAAGTTCTCTAACCCTAAGGGTGAAACCCTGGAGCTTTCTAAAATAGCCAAAGACCGCGTCGTTCTGGTCGACTTCTGGGCAAGCTGGTGCCGTCCATGTCGTGGCGCAAATCCAAGATTGGTAGATCTTTACAACCGCTATAAAGACAAGGATTTCAAGGGAGCCAAGAAAGGATTCACTATCCTCAGCGTCTCTATGGATCAAAATAAAGATGCCTGGGTTAAAGCAATTGAAGATGATAAGCTGGCCTGGGAATACCACATGAGCGATCTTGGCGGGTGGGAATCAAAGCCTGCCGTGATATATGGTGTTCAGTTTATCCCTCAGGCGTTTCTGTTAGGTCCGGGCGGCAAGGTTCTTGGAGCTTACCAGATGGCTGAGCAGGCTGAGGCTGAATTACAGAAAATGGTAAAGTAATTCCACTATTTAGGCTCAAATAGGAAGGAATATTCAGGCTAACAGCAAGTTTATCTGGTTTTATATAAATGTTTTGCTGAAAGTTTAGTTTTTCCTACCTTTGCCCACTCAAATTAACGCATGGCAAAATCCATGCACTAAAAACGGCAATACAATGAAAAAAGACATTCATCCTAAAGGCTACAGACTAGTTATATTTAAAGATATGTCCAACGAGTACACTTTTCTTACTCGCTCTACCGCACCTACTAAGGAAACTGCTGTATGGGAAGATGGTAATGAGTATCCAGTAGTAAAAGTGGAAATCTCTAACACCTCGCATCCTTTTTACACTGGTAAATCTATGTTCGTGGATACTGCAGGACGTATTGATAAGTTCAAGAAGCGTTACGAAAAGAAGAAGTAATTCTTCTGTTTCCATATTACTTGCAATAAGCACGAAAAATCCCGACTTTTGTCGGGATTTTTGTTACCGCTGCAATCCCTGCCCAAAGGGTACGAACAAGGGCGAAATGTCGACAACTCATGAATTACATTCTCTTTGATGATGCCACACGTTTCCAACTATTCCCTTTTACACATACCCGGCCTATAGCGGACATCCGCTGCGGCATAATAACCATGCGGGAGCGTTGGGAGAAGCTCCTGAAAGCTACCACATCCACCCTGACGGACAGCTACCTTCAGCCTGTTTACCATTTGAGCGCAGGCGACGACAATCTGCTGATCAATGCATCAATCTTTGCTAATGACGACCTGGCAAAAGAAGTATCTCACCTGAAGGAAGGCAGGAAGCTCATGCAGGAAGACGTACTTATAGCTGCCCGGTTCTCTAACGCCGAGATACACTTCCATAATCTTGAAACGCATGTGGCAAAGCTGACGCCCAAAAGCTACGAAGGCAAGATGTACAGGCTACAAAACAGCTGGGATATCTTTTCACAGAATGAAAGGGCTATCAGAGAAGACTTTGATCTGCTAACCAAAGGAAAGAAAAGCCAGGAAATCCCTAAACATGTAATCGTTACCGGCAAACACCACCTGTTCATGGAAGAAGGGGCGGTTATCCATGCCGGATGTATCATCAATGCTGATACCGGTCCTGTATACATCGGTAAAGATGCAGAAGTATTGGAAGGCTGCATGATTCGTGGTCCGATCGCGCTTGGCGAACATGCAGTTCTTAAGATGGGTGCGAAGGTATATGGAGCCACTACTATTGGTCCCGGCTGCAAAGTAGGAGGAGAAGTAAGTAATGTGATTTTCTTCGCCAACAGCAACAAAGGCCATGATGGTTACCTGGGTAACTCAGTAATTGGCGAATGGTGCAACCTGGGAGCCGATACTAACTGTTCCAACCTGAAGAACAATTATGATGAAGTGAAGATATGGGATGAGCACACCAATAAATCAGTTCAAACGGGCCTGCAATTCTGCGGCCTGATGATGGGAGATCACTCCAAGTGCGGTATCAATACAATGTTCAACACCGGGACAGTAGTCGGTGTATCGGCCAATATATTCGGCAGTGGGTTCCCTGAGAAGTACATACCCTCGTTCACATGGGGTGGTAGTGACGGCCTGGTTACATACGACTTTAGCCGTGCTATGGACACAGCAAAACGCATGATGGCGAGAAGAGACAAACAACTATCGGAGCCGGAAACAGCAATGTACAAGCACATTTTCGAGACCTCTGCTGCCCACCGATCAATATTTACAAAGACCAATTAATTACAACCAATAACGAACACAATTAGATATATAACTATGCGTAAGAAAATAGTAGCAGGCAACTGGAAAATGAACATGACGATAGAGGAAGGAAAGAACCTCGTAGACAGTCTACTCACAACATTGCCAACCATCAGCGAAAACAGACAGGTGGTAATAGCGCCACCCTACACTCATATCACCCAGACGGCTGCGCAACTTGATGAATACGAGCACATATACACTGGTGCGCAAAATTGCAGCAGTGAAGCTTCCGGAGCATATACTGGTGAAGTATCTGCAGCGATGCTTCAAAGCGCAGGTGTTCAGTAT
The DNA here is from genome assembly GCA_946886975.1 of uncultured Taibaiella sp. Next base: position 5,601 of record CAMPJV010000053.1, read on the forward strand.
GTTATTATCGGTCACTCTGAAAGAAGAGAATACTTCAAAGAAGATGATGCCGTCCTGGTGAAGAAAATAGAACATGCACTGAACAATAACCTGCAAGTGATCTTCTGCTGTGGTGAGCCCTTAGAGATAAGGGATGCCGACAAGCAGAATGAATACGTAGAAAAGCAGATAGAAGCCGCCTTATTCCACCTGACCGGAGATCAACTCAAGAACCTGGCGATCGCATACGAACCGATATGGGCGATAGGTACCGGCCGCACCGCGACATCACAGCAGGCGCAGGACATGCACGCACATATCCGCAAGGTAATCGCTACTAAGTATGGCGAGGATGCCGCGAGCATGATGACGATATTGTACGGTGGGAGCTGCAACGCAAGCAATGCCGCCGAGCTTTTTGCATGCGCGGATGTGGATGGAGGACTAATAGGGGGAGCGTCGCTTAAATCTGATGCTTTTGCAGCGATTATTACTGCTATGGTGCAAGCCTAAAAATACTTCCCCAAAATTTTGGTAGGAAATAAAGAGCACGTATCTTTGCATTCCCAAACGGAAAATGCCGCGTTGGTCAAGGGGTTAAGACGCCTCCCTTTCACGGAGGAATCACGGGTTCGAATCCCGTACGTGGTACAAACAAGGGCAACTGTAAAGTTGCCTTTTTTGTTGGCAAGAGTTTTATTTTTGTTGCAGCTGGCCTCGTAGTACAATGGATAGTATAAGAGTTTCCGAAGCTCCAGATCCAGGTTCGATTCCTGGCGAGGCCACAGAAAAGAAGACCTGCAAAACAGGTCTTCTTTTTTTGAATAGTAAGCGGAAGTACCCTACCCCTGGACAGTCTCTTTACCAACACTTTCCTTTTTAGTGGCGGGCAGGGTTATTATGAATGTTGAGCCTTCATTTATTTTACTTCTTGCCGCGATAGTGCCGCTGTGCTTCTCCGCAATCTTCTTACATATCGAGAGCCCTATGCCGGTTCCCTCATACTTATCAAAGCTATGCAGCCGTTTGAAGACCGTAAATATCTGATCAGCATATACCTGTTCAAATCCGATGCCGTTATCCTGTATGTAAATACAATAATATTCATCCTCAAAAGACATAGGGTTCATTGAAGGTATCTGCATCCCCTTTAACTTCTCCGAGTATATAGATATTTTGGGAGTGGCGTCTTCCCTGCTAAACTTAAGGGCGTTGATAATAAGGTTCTGAAATAGCTGCCGGAACTGACCCGGCACAATATGCAATGTAGGAAGCGCCCCTATTGAGAACACAGCTTTCCTTTGCTCTATCTGCACCTCCAGATCATTCAGCACTCCCTGCAGTAACACATTGAGATCCGTTTCGATTACCGAATCATTGTTTGAAGTGGAACGCGAGAATGCAAGAAGGTTTTTGATAAGGAGCTGCATGCGTTTAGAGGCATTCACCATTCTGTCCAGGAAGTCTTGTCCTTCATCACCAAGTATGTTGCTATACCTCTCGGCCAGCCTGTCGCCGAAAATGATGATCTTTCTCAAGGGCTCCTGAAGATCGTGGGAAGCGACATAAGCAAAGCGCTCCAGTTCTTCATTAATGGACTTTAGCTGATTGATATTCTCCATCAACTGCCGGTTGAGCATATTGATCTGTGCTTCAGATCTGATCCTGTCCTGTATTTCCTTTTCCAGGTTCTGATTGGCAGATATAAGCTTCTGCTCCTGCGCCATGAGCTGGTGGTTCTTCGTGTACAGCTCTACGAACACGGCAACTTTAGCTCTTAACAGTTCCGGATTGATCGGCTTATAGATGTAGTCCACACCACCCATCTGGTACCCTCTGAAGATATTCTCCTCTCCGTAATCATGGGCCGTAATGAAAATGATGGGGATGTGCTTGAGCTTGTCGCGTTCATAGATCAGGGTGGCTGTTTCAAAGCCATTTAATCCGGGCATCTGCACATCCATCAGGATCATAGTAAAGTCATGCTCCTTCAACAGTATCTTAAGTGCCGCCCGGCCTGAATTGGCTCTCCTGATCGTGTACCCGTCCTGCTCTAAAATAGTTTCGATCGAGAAGAGGTTATCCTCCCGATCGTCAACTACCAGTAGCTTTATTTCAGGTCCATCTTGCGATATGTTGTCTTCCTGTAATAAATCCATTCTATTATCACTATTTGTAGAGCCAAACTCTCATTAAAGATAACAACTGATCTATCTTAACCGGCTTTGTGATATAGTCAGATGCGCCAGCCTCGATACATTTCTCCCTGTCTCCTTTCATGGCCTTCGCTGTTACGGCAATGATAGGAAGGTTACTGTTCTTGTGTTCTCTTCTTATCTTCTGAGTTGTCTCGTATCCATCCATTTCAGGCATCATGATGTCCATAAGGATCATATCCACCTGGCTGTTCTCGTTGAGCAGGTCAATCGCTTCCTGTCCGCTTTCAGCGGTGATTGTGTTGATATTGTACTTTTCGAAAGCAGTGGTTAAGGCGAAGAGGTTTCTCACATCATCATCTACAACCAGCACATTCTTCCCTGCAAGCACATCCTCCTTAAGCCTTAAACCTTCAATAATCTTTCTCTTTTCAGGCAGCAGGTCTTTGTGGTTGATGTGGAGGTGCATTATCGTCTCCTCCAGAAGCAGCTCCAGGCTGCTTACGTTCTTCAGCAGCACCCTGTTTGCATATTGCTTTAGTTGCATTTTCTCCTTCTGAGAAAAGTCCTTTGCTGAATATATAAGCACCGGCATCATCTGCTTCTGCTTGTTGTTGTGTACATCCATTACAAAGTCCAGCCCATTAACGTCAGGCAGCATGAAGTCTACAATGACACAGTCATATACATTCTGCTTTACGAGCTCAAGACCCTCCTTTCCGGAAGATGCAAAGGTCATGTTTATGATATCACCGTTGTCCAGCACTTTGGCTATCTGCGAAGAATCGATCTCGTTGTCTTCAATGATGAGAAGATCCTTTGGCATGCGCGAATTGAACTCTACTATATCGGTGAACAGAACATTCAGAGCCTCAGTTTTCAAAGGCTTCTGGTGGAAGCTCCTTGCCCCTCTCTTCATGGCCAGCACCCTGTTCTCCTCACCTGAGATAAGGTGCACCGGGATATGGCGGAAGTTGATATCGTTCTTGAACAAGTCAAGTATCTTCCATCCGCTGGCATCAGGAAGCTTCACGTCCAGCGTAACGGCTACAGGGGTAAACCTGTTGGCAAACTCGAATACCTCACCAATGTTCGTAGCTACGAGGACCTTCAGTCCCAGCTCATGACCTCTGTCTATCATGATCTTGGCAAAGCGGATATCGTCCTCAACTACCAGCACTACCCTGTCCGTAGTTTGTATCGCGTGGCGATCATCGCCGGCTTCGTTGATGATCTCGCTTACGCCTTCAAGGTCGCGCTCTGGAATTTTGATCGTCTGAACACTCTTGATGGCTGCTTCGCCTTCCTGGGCTATCTCGTACTCACTTATGGTGAGGGTGCTCTGCTTTTCTTTCTTGACGAGGTTAGGATTGTAGTCAATTGGCAGGTAGAGTGTAAAGGTACTACCGGAACCCATTTCACTTTCAAGCTCGATAGAGCCACCGAGCAGGTCGGCAAGGCCGCGACTGATGGAGAGGCCGAGACCAGTACCACCGTACTTCCGGCTTGTTGATCCCTCCGCCTGCTGGAAGGCCTCGAAGATGATGTTTTGCTTGTCTTTGGAGATACCGATACCAGTGTCCTTGATCTCAAAGGCAACGACCTTTTTGGCAGTATCAAGGCTCGGGTAGCCCGACTTCCAGTTCTTCGCCTCGTATACTCTAAGCCTCACCTCACCCTTATCAGTAAACTTAAAGGCGTTAGACAGCAGGTTCTTAAGGATCTGGTTCAGACGCTGACTATCTGTTTCAATAATGTCTGGCAGGCTGTCTTCGATCTCAATATTGAACTTAAGGTTCTTGCTATCGGATACGTGCTTGAACGTAGTCTCTGCGAAGCCGATGATCTCGTGGAAGCGCACGTTGATGAAGTCGGCCGTGATATAGCCTGACTCGATTTTCGAAAGATCAAGAATATCATTGATCAGCTGGATGAGGTCATCACCGCAGCTGTGGATGGTCTTGGCATAGCGCACCTGCTTCTCTGTAAGGTTACCCTCGTGGTTCTCGAATAGCTGCTGCGCGAGGATAAGCAGGGAGTTAAGCGGCGTGCGCAACTCGTGCGACATGTTGGCAAGGAACTCTGACTTGTACTTGGAAGTAAGCGCAAGCTGCTTGGCTTTCTCCTCCAGGGACATACGAGCGTCCTCCACTTCCTTGTTCTTATTCTCCACCTCTTCTTTTTGCTTCACCAGGAGGTGGGCTTTATCCTGAAGCTCCTCGTTCGCCCTTCTCAACTCTTCGGCCAGTGACTGTGACTGCTCGAGGAGATGTTCGGTCTTGGAGTTTGTTTCGATAGTATTCAATACGATACCGATACTCTCGGTAAGCTGGCTCAGGAAGTCCAGGTGAGTATCGTTGAAGGAGTCGAAAGAAGCCAGCTCTATTACCGCCTTGATCTCCTTTTCGAACAATACAGGAAGTACGATCACATTCATCGGAGCCGCCTGTCCCAGGCCCGACCCGATCTTAATATAGTTGCGGGGCACATTGGTCAATAGTATCCTTTCCTTTTCAACAGCGCATTGCCCGACAAGACCTTCTCCTAACGCAAACTCTTTTCTCAGGTTTACCTCCCCTTTGAAGGCATAGGCGGCAAACAGCTTAAGCTTGCTGGCCTGGAAGTCTTCCGCCTGCTCCATGATGTAGAACATGCCGTGATGGGCGCTTACCACCTGCGCCAGCTCGGATAGGATACGCCGTGTTACTGTATTCAGATCCTTCTGACCCTGCAGCATCTGCGTAAACTTGGCCAGGTTAGATTTCAGCCAGTCCTGCTCCTGGTTACGAAGGGTTGTCTCCTTCAGGTTAGCGATCATCTGGTTGATGGTATCCTTCAGCTCTTCCACCTCACCTTTAGCATCCACACGGATCATCCGGGTAAGGTCACCCTTGGTTACCGCGGAGGCAACCTCTGAGATGGCACGTACCTGGGTTGTCAGGTTTTCTGCGAGCTGGTTTACGTTCTCGGTCAGGTTCTTCCAGATACCGGATGCACCAGGCACGTTTGCCTGCCCACCCAGTCGTCCTTCTACTCCCACCTCTCTTGCCACGGTAGTCACCTGATCGGCAAATACGGCAAGCGTATCGATCATTTCATTGATCGTATCCGTTAGCTGGGCAACCTCGCCGCGGGAACTGATGGACAGCTTCTGCTTCAGGTTACCTGTCGCCACCGACGTCACTACCTTGGCGATACCACGCACCTGGTTCGTCAGGTTGGAGGCCATCATGTTCACCGAGTCTGTAAGATCTTTCCAGGTACCCCCTACTCCTTTCACCTCTGCCTGTCCGCCCAGCTTGCCTTCCGTACCTACCTCACGGGCCACACGCGTTACCTCGAAGGCGAAGGAGTTCAGCTGGTCCACCATGGTATTGATGGTATTCTTAAGATCGAATATCTCCCCTTTTACGTCAATGGTTACTTTCTTGGAAAGGTCACCTGATGCCACGGCCTTTGTTACCTCAGCGATGTTACGCACCTGGGCCGTCAGGTTACCGGTCATCTGGTTCACCGAGTCTGTAAGGTCTTTCCAGATACCACCGACACCTGGTACGAAGGCCTGTCCACCAAGACGACCATCAGTACCCACCTCACGCGCCACACGCGTTACCTCGGATGCGAAGGCTCTGAGCTGATCCACCATCGTGTTGAGGGTTTCTTTCAGCTGCAGGATCTCTCC
>CAMPJV010000054.1 GCA_946886975.1 uncultured Taibaiella sp.
AAGAGTACACCCTTCGCGCCCACTGGCTCGCTCACAACAAGAAGACCTGCCCGCGCGACAATATTCCATATGTAAAAGACTATCTGGGAAAAACCAACCGACGAACCTTTTACTGCCCCGTCTGCCAAAAGCTCTACGCATAATCATAAACACTTCCACAGGAAGTCACATGCACTTCTCCCGGTCCACCCACATCCATTATGAATGAGTCTTTTTAACTATGCACCTGCAATATCTACGGAGTTACACCGGAGTTACACTGAAGGTTCAACGGAGTTGCACCCAGGTTCCCCAGATGTTGCCCCCGCAGGCCCCCTTTCAGGCTGTCCCTTAGCCTTTCCTTAACACGCTTGGGCATACTGTTTTTAGCTAGTCATGAATAAACATGGAACTATGGAAAAGCGCATCTTCGGCATTATCCTTACAATACTTGGTATCGTAGGACTAATTATGGCGGCAGTCGGTTTTGTAAATGATAGCAACAATTGGAAGGAACTCATCGTATACGGCATACTTGGCTTTATATTCTTCTTCTCCGGCATCAGCCTCATCAACACCACAAAGGATGTCATTCATAAGAACGAACACATAAGTTAGCTTCCTGCTGAACTATATTAGCAAAGCGCCCGGCAACTGCTAGGCGCTTTCTTTGTTTCTTTCCCCCACCGGATCAAAATGGATACCCTATCGCCAGATTAAATATCGTTTCCTGATAGAAAGATTTGCCAGTGTTCGATTTGCCAACAGACCACTCCTGTCCCGCCGGCAGCCACGGTTTCCTCAGCGGATACGCAACGTCCAGCCTCAGCAACAGTATCTGGAAGTCAAACCGGAGGCCTATACCCGCGTCCACTGCCAGCTCTTTATAAAAGTTACTGGTGAACTCTCCTCCTGGAAATCGCGGGTCATCATAGTAAGTCCAGATATTGCCCGCATCCAGGAAGATGGCTCCGTTTACAAATTGGTAGATGTTCTTCCTTAGCTCCGTGTTCAGTTCCAGCTTCACATCTCCCAATGTTTCTATAAATCTGGTTGTCCCATCATTCAGGTACTCCTGATTATATCGCCCCGGCCCCACCAGCCTCGACCGGAATCCCCTCAGTGAGCTCGCCCCACCGCTGAAGAACTGCTTGATGTTTGGCAGGCTTCTGGAGTTTCCATAGGGATAGCCAAACCCAAGGATGATCCTGCTCGCCCAGATGTCATTCTTGTTGATAGAGTAGTTCCGGTAATACCTACCGTCCACCTGGTACTTCATGTACTGTGCATAACGGGTGCCCAGGAGTTCTTGCGGGTTCGTTGGGGAGGCGCCTTGCACCAATCCCAGTATATTATTCGAAAAGTCAACCAGCGTGTTCAGGTAATAGTTATTTGTCTTAAGGCCTGTCGCCTGTCCGTTGAACGTGTATTCATAAGTGGGGCCAATGATCAGTCCGTTAAATAGCAGGTTAGAGTAGTTGAGCGTCTGGTCGCCGCCAAAGAGTAATGTGTCAGTCTTCACATAGTTTATGTTGATAGGAAATAGCTGGTGCTCTTTTCTTATGTCTTCTTTAAACACGTAGCCGTAGCTCCCCTTCATCGAGGTGATGAGGTAAAGGTTCTGGCGCAACGAGATGTCATAGCTTGCTTTAATGGTGGTCCTGGGAATGAACATATTGCTCGGCACCACTTTGATAAAGGGTATCAAAAACCGCGGTATCGCCAGGCTCATCTCCAGCCCTCCTTCAAATGTCGGCGGTCGCGGCGTGTTGCCTCCCGCCTGTGCCTCATATCCGCCTCTCAGCGTCACTGCCAGCAGCTCCGCCCCACGGAAAGCATTTCTGTTCCTCCAGCTAATGCTCGACTGTGTGCCCAGCCGGCTGTCATTCTGCGACTCTACGCCTATTTCGAACCTCAGAGACTTCTTTGGGTATGGTGTCAGGTAGTAAAATACGTCCAGCTTGGGGTCGGCAGGGTTGTCGTCCGGCTCAAACCTGTTCTTCACAAACTTGAACGTACCTAGTGACACGAGCCTGCTCAGCGACATGTTCTGTTCGGTACGGTTATAAAGATCACCCGGTTTGAACTGCATCGCCTGTTCAAAGACAATCGGCCTGAAGGTATTCCTTCGATCTACCACATAATAGCCTTCATGCAGTGTCGCATTTGCCATGTTCGTGTCTGCCCTTTCCCTTCTCAGGTTGTAGTTGGGATAAACGAACACCTCGTCTATATGATACACATAATAAGCTTGCTCCGGTATTTCTTCGTGCTTGGCTTTCATATAGATGTCCACTTCATTGTCACCCACCGTCGTATCTGCCAGGGCGATGACGTAGTCGGGCCTGAAGTAGTAGTATCCCTTTTCGGTAAGTTCTTTATCTATACGGTCTCTTTCGCCTTTTATCAGGTCCAGGTTATACGGCTGCCCCAGCTTCAGCAGGGTCTTCTCCTTTGTCGTGGCCATATCTATGCTTATCTGGGATGAGTCTATCGGAAACTCTACGTTCCTGATCTTGTACAAAGGTCCCGTCCATACGTCGAATATGGCCCTCGTTCTCTTATTCTTGGTTTCCGTACGAGATTTCACTGTGGGGTAGAAGTAGCCTCTGTTCTGCATCAGGTTTACGAAGATGGCATCATTCTTGGCCAGGTCCAGTGTGCTTGCAAGCACCGGTGGTTCTCCAAACTTCCTTATGGTGTTTCTGAAGAATCCTTTCTTGCTGGTGTCTCCTGCAAAGTTGTATATCGTAAGCTTTAGGCGAATACCCAGCAAGGTGCTGTTCGGCTTAGGACGCACGGCCCCGTCCAGGTCTTTCTTTATAGTCTTCCGGTATTTCCTGTCTCCTTCTTTGTCCTCCAGATTTACCGTCGATCCTATATATAGCGTTTCTCCCTCAGGGAGGTACTTTGTATTACTGCAGGACGCGGCCAGTGCTGTTAATGCGCCTAACAGTAGCAGGTATAGTATATTCTTTCGCAACATAGATCAGTTTGTAGCTCTCTTTTCTCTTCTTGGTGCTTCTATATATGCCTGAGCTGTCTGGAGGCTATCTTGTTGCCTTTTCTCCTGTCTTTCCCTTCGCCTCTCTTCCCTCAGTTGTTCTTTCTTCCTTTTACTCATCAGCACCTGCCGGAAGCGGTTGTAGTCAACCTGCAGGATAAAGCTCGCACCGGTGGCCACCACCACTCCCTCAAAGGCTCCGGCTTCTTCATTCTGCCGGTAAAACCGCACCCTGTACCTTCTGTCTGCAGTAAGGTCGTAGTCCACTGCAATATTGCCAGGTATATAAGAGGTGCCTCGGGTTGAATTGGTCCTTGGCCCTTCGAGCTGAAAGTTATTGCCAACACTAATGGTAAGCCTGTCGTTGAGCAGTCGCTTGGAGGCTCCAATACTCAGGTCTGTCCGGTTTCTTCTTTCGCCCGTGGTGTAATCTTCGGAAGACTGCAGGTCCATCGTTAGGTCAAGGCCAGCAACAAGCCCTCCTGCAAACTGGTTTAGCTGTTCGCTGATGAAACGGCTCGCGCTCTGCCTCGCTATTGCTTCTGCGTCCCTGCCTCCTGCTCCATTTTCGAACGGGTTCTCTCCCACGAATCTGTTAAGTATGATCAGTGCAAATACTTGTTTGTTCAGTTCTGTAGGATTGTTTCGAAGCTGGGCCAGCCTGGCGCCCACCACGTCCGCAACGTCAGATGAGACTCTTGTAGTTCCTCCTTCAGGCAGCACGATATCGAAGCTGATCACTGGCAGCAGCATAGGTCCTGTCAGGTTCATCTGCACCTGGAATGGGAGCCTCTGTTTAAAGTAAGCAAGTTCAGAGGGGTCTGTTACCTGCCTCGCTACGAGGTCATATGGCGGTACATTGGCTTCATAAATGGCGGTAACATTTAGTTCTGCTTTGGTCGGATCGCCAGAGAAGACGACCTTACTTCCTTTCTCAATTCTGAATAGTCGTCTTATGAAATTATAGTTTAGCTGATAGCTTCCGTCCACTATCTCATAGGTTCCCACAAGGCCAATAGTACCGTCCGGCGCCACAGTCGTATTAAGGTTTGCAGTTCCGCGTACTTTCACGAAGTCCCCGGTACCTTCGTCTATTATCACACTGAAGCTCGCATTCTCATCCACCGTCACGTTCAGGTTGATCTCAGAGCCCGGACGCACCCGGTTCAGGTTCCTTACAGAGGCAGTATCCTTCGGCTGAAATACATAGTAGCCATTAGGATTGCTCATGTCCACAAATTCCACGATTCCCTTATAGTCCTGCAGCGCCACTTCTTTCTCAGGTATTGTTGCGGTCACATCAGTCTCTTCTAAAATGTTCAGGGTGCCATCGATGTTGGGTTGGGTAGCCGTTCCGTTTATGCGCATGTTTGTTGTCAGGAATAGCTTCCCATAGAAGTCCTTGTTCTCGTTCACGGTGCTGTTCATCGCCTGCCAGTTGTTGGCTCTTAGTCTAAGCCCCAGCCCTATGTTCCTCAGGTCAGCATAGTTTACGCTCCCGTCTATTGTTGCAGTGTTGCCCCTGCTGTCGTTTACATTGAACCTGTTGAAAAGGATCTCCTGTGCCCTGAAGCTCATTGTTTCAGATGGCATGGTAAACTGCGAGTTCAGCATCGCGATATTGGTACTTAGCTGGTCTGTTCTGAGCTCTCCATTCAGCGTAGGGTCGGCAAGTGTGCCGTGTACTTTCAGGTCGCCCCGCAAAAAGCCCGTCGTATTCTTTATCTGGTGACCTGTAGCCCCTTCTATGGAGGCAACATTCAGCGGATTCAGAGCAAGCGTCATGTTGAAGTTATTCCCGTTTACAGGAGTCGGATAGTATAGTCCGTTCAGGGTAACGTTATTGCCAAAGCCGGTTATGCCAACCTTTGCATCAATAGCCGTTTCAGACGCGTTGCGTACGTTCAGGTTGATGTTCCCTATTGTATCTCCAAGCACTGAGAAGTTGCTTATATCGAGCACGGAAGTGATCTGCGGGTTAGGGTTCATCTGCTGAAGGTTAATGTTACCGGCCAGCATACCATTCGCCAACAAGGTGTCCTTACTGATAACCTCTGTAATATTGGACAGCATGAAGTTGCTTATATCCGCCCGGAGCGGAGCATTGAAGGTTGGCGACTGGCTGTTTATGGTGATGCTTTCTGGTCCATTGTTGATGCCGAAGTTCTGAACGTAGAAGCCTTGTTTGCCAAATACTATCTTATTAGGCTGACTCACATTCCATTCTTTATAGTTCAGCATCAGCCCGGGGTGGAGCTGGAGCACTTGTTCGTTGCCATTCTGTTGCAGTGAAGCTCCAAGCCTGAACTTCTGATTACTGTCGGGGTCTGCAATGGAGATATTTGAGGTAATCAGGTTGGTACGCACATTTCCTGTTGCGTTAGCATACCAGATGTCCATGCTCTTCTGCTGAAGGTGGTCCACGGAGGCAAGATAGGTGAGGGCAGAGTCGGTGCCGTTCACTCTCACCTTTCCGTCAGTTATATTGTAAGTGCCGTAGGTTATCTGCGGCGCGTCTGCGTTCAGGAATACCCTGTGGGGGCTAAGCCCTCCTTCTATTCTCACAGTGTCGAAGCTCTTCAGATCGGGCACAAAGCCCTTGATGACAGGATGGTCTTCGATCTTTGCAATAAGGTTTAGATCGTAGTCCGCAGGTAGGTTGAATTGCTTCCTGTATTTCACGCCATACTTGTCTGTGCTGTCGCTTAGCAGGTAGTGCCTGTTGATGTGATAGGTGACTATGTCGCCTACCTTAGTAAGAGGTGTGTGTCCCCAGATGTGGGCGTAAAGGGCCTCTGCGCTTACAACTATATTGTTGCCGCTGTCTGCGCTGGGCCTAGCTACAATATAGAGGCTGTCCATAAAATAGGTGCTGCCATTTGCAGCCACTGATGGCCTGTTAAGTATAATAGTTCCATTGGGGTAGTCGGGGTTCAGTTCCTCAATGTCCGCCTCCAGAGTACCCCTTAGCCGCACATCATTGGTGGTAAAGTTCAGGGCCTGCAGATCGATACTGTCAATAGTCGCGTCAGCATTGATAGCCGGGTACTTGCCCCTGAAGTCAGCCGTTCCGGTAACCCTCAGGTCCGCATTGGGGTCATTAGAGTTAACCTCGTACTTTGCTTTTTTGCCTGCAACACTAGCGTTGAACGCAACGTTTCTGTAAGTGTATTTATTATAGCCTGCAGCGTGAATGGTACCTCTTGCTGTGGTGTTCATGGTATTGATGTCAAAGCCTGTTCCCCTGGCGGTGATATCGGCCGAGATAGCGCCAAGCATGGTATCTCTCATGATCTTGCCTATGTTCAGCGACTGGGTTTTTACAACAAGGTCGTACTTCTCTCTTCCTGCTCCGCCAGCGGTAGATAGCAATCCCCGTACTGATGCATTGCCATCGCTGGATACTAAGAGCAGGTTAGGCCTATACGTCGTAGTTGTTCCTGAGATGGTGCCTGTGGCGCCAAAGCGGTCCGGAAGCCTTATCTGTTTGAGCGTGGCGGGCGGTAGCAGTGTTTCAACATCGTTCCTGGTGGATTGAAGTTTAAAGATGTTCAGATCATAGCTAAGCCTGTTGGCATCGGGCATGCCGTAGATAGTTCCTTCTAAATTCACTTCTGTACTGCCCAGGCCAGAGAGGGCCAGCTCATCGATTCTCAGTTCGTCCAGCCTCCCCTCAAGTTTAGTGGAGAGCTTTACCATTCCGTTCCTGTGCTTCCTGAAGAACGGCTGCTGCGCCAGCTGCGGAGCAAAAAGAAGTACGTCCTTCATGCCAATAATGCTGTTCTGAAGGTTCAGCTGCATCTGCATCAGGTTAGGGTTCCTGGCAAGGGCGTCAAGAGAAGGATACTTTACCTCGGCGTAGTCTTGAAGTATAGTGTTTGATGTCTGGAGGTAGAGATTTCTGAGGTATCCTCCCTGTGGATGATAGGCAAACCTTGTCCTTAGCTCCCTGACATCCAACCCGCTGTGGTCTTTGCCTTCCAGGTGGGCTATGTTACCCTCGATGGTGTCTGTCGTGTAGTTTACATTATCAGCGTCAAGTGTCAGGCCGGTAACGTTGAGGTGGGCGTAATCTATGCCCGAGGGCAGCCTTCGTTCACTTTCATTGTTCAGAACGAAACCTATATTATTTAGGTTAAGAGCGTTCGCGGTAACCCTCCATTTCATTTCGGGTACCGGGTTCTCCTCGATCAGAGTATCGGCTACCTCTTCAGCAAGTTCAGCGGCGCGTCCTGCCATTAGTACCTTTACAGTTGAGTTATTCAGCGTAAAATCCTTTACGTCTATCGATTGGTTAGGAATATCCATTACGCCGGGGTGGGCAAGAAGCTCTCCGACCTTTATATCCATGAAGAATTTGTTAGTTAGGTCCTGCTGGTTGTATGAGATGTTTTTGAGGTTCAATTCATCTGCACCTAGTTGCAAGGTGAGGGGCTCGTTAATAGTATCTATAGTAGGCGGCAGATAGGATTTGCCTTGTATCACGACCGCCTTTACATTGTTGGCGTTTAGGTTCTTGAGGCGGAATATCAGCTTGTCAGGATTAAGTTCATGCATCGTCAAGTCCAGGTCGCCTACGTCGAAGGCTAGCCTGCTGCCCCCGGTATAATCATCCATCTTGAAGTGGACATCGTGCAGGACCAGCTTATCCAGGTTCATCTGCAGTACAGCGGTGGTGTCAAGCACTACGGTGGTGTCTACGGTTTGCGTACTAAAGGCTGTAAGGACATATTCAAAGTTGAAGGTCGTGTCGGGGATATTGCGATAGATATGTGAGTAAACGCCATCGAGATATATCTTCTGAACGGACACTTCGTTCTTCAGTAGTTTCAGCATCGCGATGTCAACCTTCATTTCTCTAGCGGCCAGCAGCGTATCTTTCGCCTGGTCTTTGAAGAGGACGTTCTTAAGCACGATCATCTTGGGCAAGCTGTAGTCAAGATCGCCTATGTGCACTTCTGTTTTGAGCTTGTTGCTGAGGTAGGAAACCGCCTGCTCCCGAACAAAGTTCTTGCCGGGCCGTGTATTGAGGAAAATGATGGCGACAAACAGGAGAAAGAAGATCCCTGCCAATACCCATAAGGTTATTCGTAAAGCTTTGCGCATTGTTATGATAACCTTAAAAAATTGTACCTAGGTGGAACAGGTCCACCGGTCTAAAGATATAGTATTACACATCAAGAGATTATTGACTTTGTATGGTGTGCAGGCTGGTGGGTACGATGAGGAAAAAATAAAGCCCGCAGAGCGGGCTATTTGCTTTCTATTCAACGTGTTAATGTAGTCTTTAGATAAATCTTACATGTTACGCCTATACTGTCCGCCTACTTCGAAAAGAGCCTTAGTAATCTGGCCCAGGGAGCAATACTTTACTGTTTCCATGAGCTCTTCGAAGATATTGCCATTGGTAATGGCGACTCTCTGCAGGCGTTTCAGCATTTCTTCCCCCTTATCACCGCTGCGCTGCCATAGGTTATGGACGGTATCTATCTGGAATTCCTTCTCTTCAGTTGTAGATCTGATCACCTCTCTAGGAATAACAGTTGGAGATCCTTTGGAGCTGAGGAAGGTGTTCACGCCAATGATCGGGTATTCGCCCGTATGCTTAAGTTGTTCATAATAAAGGCTTTCCTCCTGGATCTTACCGCGCTGGTACATGGTCTCCATGGCGCCTAGCACTCCTCCACGCTCAGTGATCCTGTCAAACTCGGCATATACAGCCTCTTCCACAAGGTCTGTAAGCTCGTCTATGATGAAGGAGCCCTGGAGCGGATTCTCGTTCTTTGCAAGGCCCAGCTCTTTGTTGATAATAAGCTGGATGGCCATTGCCCTGCGCACGCTCTCTTCTGTGGGGGTGGTTATTGCCTCATCGTAGGCGTTAGTATGCAGGGAGTTACAGTTATCATATATGGCATATAGTGCCTGCAGTGTAGTACGGATATCATTAAAGTCGATCTCCTGCGCGTGAAGGGAGCGGCCTGAGGTCTGGATATGATATTTCAGCATCTGGGAACGCTCGTTGCCGCCATACTTCAGCTTCATAGCTTTTGCCCATATTCTCCGGGCCACGCGACCTATCACGCTGTACTCGGGGTCTACTCCATTGCTGAAGAAGAAGGAGAGGTTGGGTGCGAAATCGTCTATGTGCATTCCCCGGCTGAGGTAGTACTCGACAAACGTAAAGCCGTTGGAGATGGTAAAGGCGAGCTGAGAGATGGGGTTGGCGCCTGCCTCCGCTATGTGGTAGCCGGAGATGGAAACGGAGTAGAAGTTCCGGACACCTTTATCTATAAAGTACTGCTGCACGTCTCCCATTACCCGAAGTGAGAACTCCGTGGAGAAGATGCAGGTATTCTGTGCCTGGTCTTCCTTCAGGATATCAGCCTGCACTGTGCCGCGAACCTGCTTAAGTGTATCTGCTTTTATTTGGGCATATACTTCTGCAGGCAGTACTTGTTCGCCTGATATGCCAAGCAGCATAAGGCCGAGGCCGTCGTTACCTTCAGGAAGGTTGACGTGCGCCGGGTCTCCTTTCTTGCCAATGGAAACTTCAGCATTGTAGTAAGGACGAGCTACGCCTTTCCCGGCATAGATCGCATCTATCTTTTTATTTACCTCGTCTGTAAGGCCATTCTTCTTTATGTAAAGCTCACACTGCTGATCGATGGCTGCATT
Source organism: uncultured Taibaiella sp. (assembly GCA_946886975.1). Next base: position 9,659 of record CAMPJV010000054.1, read on the forward strand.
CATGAAGAAGGCAGTAAGCGTAGGTGCGGGACCATTGATGGTCATAGACACCGATGTTTTTGGGTCGGCGAGGTTGAAGCCGCTATAGAGCTTCTTCGCGTCATCCAGTGTTGGGATGCTAACCCCTGAGTTGCCGATCTTACCGTATATGTCAGGCCGGTGGTCAGGATCCTGGCCATAGAGGGTTACTGAGTCGAAGGCGGTGGAAAGGCGTTTCGCAGGCAGGCCCATAGAAACATAGTGGAACCTTTTGTTGGTCCTTTCTGGCCCGCCCTCTCCGGCAAACATACGAGTAGGGTCTTCCCCTTCCCGCTTGAAGGGATAGATACCCGCAGCGTAGGGGAACTCGCCAGGGAAATTTTCTGTGAGGGCCCACTTGAGGATCTCGCCCCAGGCCTCGAACCTCGGTACTGCTACTTTGGGGACCTGGCTATGGGAAAGGGATTCTGTATGGGTCTTGATCTTTATCTCTTTATCCCGCACCCTGAAGATGTAAAACTCATCCTGGTAATGGCGTTTCTTGGATTCCCAGTTCTGAAGAATGTGGAGGTTCTTAGGATCGAGATCGATAGCGACCTTGGCATATACTTCTTCCAGCTGCTTACACAGCCTGTCCTTGTCTTCTATTTTGCTCTCCTGGAGGGTGTCAATCGTCTTACGTATGCCAAACAGCTTCTGGGCTATTGAAGACTGGTTTTCGGCCCACTTATCATAGTTTCTGTTGTTCTCGGTGATCTCGCTGAGGTAGCGGGTGCGGTTGGGCGGGATGATGTAGATCTTTTCGCTCATCTCGTCCGTCACTTCGAAGCTTGACTTCAGCTCTGCTTCCGTCTTGCTGACCAGTATATCCATGAGGGACTTGTACATGGTATTGGTGCCCGGGTCGTTGAACTGGGAGGCGATGGTGCCGAATACGGGCATGTCATCGGGCTGCTTATCGAACAGCTTGTGGTTGCGCTGGTACTGCTTCTTTACGTCGCGCAGGGCATCCATAGCACCCCGCTTGTCGAACTTATTGATGACGACGATGTCTGCAAAGTCGAGCATGTCGATCTTCTCGAGCTGAGTGGCTGCACCGTATTCGGGGGTCATGACGTACATGCTCATATTGCTGTAGTCAGTGATCTGGGTGTCGCTCTGGCCTATGCCGGAGGTCTCGAGGATGATGAGGTCGTATTTCGCTGCTTTCAGGATGTTCACCGCATCAAATATGTACTTGCTTACGGCGAGGTTGCTTTGCCGGGTGGCCATTGAGCGCATGTACACACGGTTGTTCCGGATGGCGTTCATACGGATACGGTCGCCCAGAAGAGCGCCACCTGTCTTTTTCTTAGATGGATCAACGGATATGATGCCTATGTTTTTGTCCTTAAAGTCTATGAGGAAACGCCTTACGATTTCATCTACCAGTGAGCTCTTGCCGGCGCCACCGGTGCCTGTAATGCCTAATACTGGTGTGTGGCTTGTCAGGGCGTCCTCTGCTACCTTTTTGAGCATAGCCTGAGTTTCGGGGAGATCATGATAGTTCTCCGCTGCGGAGATGAGGCGGGCAATGGTTTTCGCTTCTTTATCTATTATGTGACCGATCTCGCCATTAAGCTGATTGCCTGTGGCATAGTCGCTCTGGCGGATGAGGTCATCTATCATTCCCTGCAGACCCATGGCGCGACCGTCGTCGGGAGAATAGATGCGGGCTATGCC
>CAMPJV010000055.1 GCA_946886975.1 uncultured Taibaiella sp.
GTAATGCAGACTTTTACTCAGCTATCTCCGGTGGTAAGCGACGGCGTTACGACTGAAAACCTGATTATGCTCAGGACCAGGTTCATTATGGACTGGAGAACTAAGTTTTCAGCTAAGTATCCATTCTCTCTGTTCAGCTAACACGATAAGATGCTTCGCGACGGTGAGTTTGATGAGCTAAACCAATGGCTGTTTGGGAAGGTCGAGAACGCCCGGCAATACGATAGCTGGACTCAGTTCCATAAAGGGGCAATATCGGAGTATGAAGGCTGGGTACGAACAAACCCGCTGAAGCCGACAGCAGCCGATTTCTACAATGGTAAAGATCTCCGTGCTCTCTTCATCCGAAAGAAGCGTATCAAGGGTTAAAAGTTAAAATATCTTGTGCCCTCTCTGCTTTAGCTTTTAAATAAGCTATTTTTGCACACATATTAACAATCTATGACTATTAGTTGGCCGCTTTCAGTTCTGAAAGGTGCAATAGCCCTGTCCATTGCTTTCTCTTTTCTTCCTGGTATTTCATTCTCGCAGTCTGCTGTTAGCGGCCCTGCCGACAAAATACTTGCTATTGTAGGGAGAAACAGAATCATCCTCCAGTCTGAGCTGGACATCCAGTTTGCACAGGTGAAGCAACAGGACCCGGCCGCGGATGACACTATAAAATGTCACCTGCTGCAGCAAATGATTGTTCAAAAGCTTCTCGTAGAGGCGGCTGAAAGGGACAGTCTGCTCGTGTCTGATGACGAGGTGGAAGGAACCATTGATAATCGTATCCGCCAGTTTATCCGCCAGTATGGCTCACGTGAAAAGCTGGAGGAGATTGCCGGCAAGACTGTATACCAGCTGAAGGAAGAGAATAAGGAAATGTTTAAGGAACAGCTGATGTCCGAGCGGATGCAGGCGAAGATCCTTGAGAACATTAAGATCACACCTTCGGAAGTGCAAAATTTCTATAACAAGATACCGGCTGACAGCTTACCCTTCTACCCTGCAACTCTTGAGGTAGGACAAATTGTGATGGATCCTCCAGTGAGTCCGGAACTCGATGAGTATGCCCGCAAGAAAATAGAAGATATCAGAAACCAGATCGTCAATGAGGGAAAGAGTTTTGAGGTTCTTGCCGGAATATACAGTGACGATCCCGGAAGCAGAGATAACGGAGGGCGCTATAATGATGTTACCAGGTCCGGAGGATGGGCTCCGGAGTTTGTCGCCGCAGCCTTCAGATTACAAAACGGGGATGTCTCCCCTGTGGTTAAGACACAGTTTGGCTATCATATCATTCAGATGATACAACGGAAGGGAGAAGCCGCAGACCTCAGGCACATTCTTATCCGGCAGGAGAGAACGTCCGCTGACTTTAAGAAAGCGCTGGACAGACTGGACAGCGTTCGCTCTTTGTTAGTTGCCGGGACAATTTCCTTCCCTGAAGCGGTTGGGAAATACTCAACAGATGAGGCGGCAAAGACTACCGGGGGAATGATCATTGATCCGACTACCGGGAGCGCTCAGCTGGAGGTAGATAAATTGGATCCTGCCATGGTCTTAATGATCGACACACTGAAACCCGGAGGGTTTTCTCAGCCTCAGACATTCGTAACAGAACGGGGCGAACAATCTGCACGTATTGTTTACCTGAAGACAAGAACAGAACCACACAAGGCCAATCTGAAAGACGACTATAGTAAAATACAGCAGGTCGCCCTTTCGCAGAAGCAAGGTAGGACTATTGAAGCCTGGATCATGGATAGGATCCCTACCTATTACATTAAGATAGATCCCCAGTATCAATCCTGCAATGCGTTCTCAAGGTGGAATTTGCAAACAGCCCAGAAGTAAAACTCGTCGGCACACTTTGCACCTTTGACCTAGCTTAGAAGGAAGGCGATATCATCCCTTGTCAGGCGCTTCATAAATGCACTGTCGTCGGCCACAAGCTCACTGGCAAGCGCTCTTTTCCGCTCCTGCAGCAGCAGCATTTTTTCTTCAATTGTGTCCTTGCAAATGAGGCGATAGGCAAAGATGTTCTTGGTCTGTCCGATACGATGGGTTCTGTCAATCGCCTGCTGCTCAACGGCTGGGTTCCACCAGGGATCAACAATGTAGACGTAATCTGCCGCGGTAAGGTTCAGGCCTATACCGCCTGCTTTTAGCGATATCAGGAACACTCTGCATTTCTCTTCATTCTGAAACTGCTGTATCGCTTTCTCCCGATCATTGGTAGACGTACTGCCGTCAAAATAGGCGTAGGGGATATCGAGCTCTTCAAGCTTTTCCCTGATCAGGGCCAGCATACCCAGGAATTGTGAAAAGATAAGCGCCTTGTGATTGCCGACATTTTCAATGATCTCCCTAACTATTTCGTCCAGCTTAATGGAGTAGTTGCCAAACCGTTCTTCTTCCTTCAGGATGGCAGGTGAGTCACATATCTGGCGCAACCGGGTAAGCCCCTGCAGAATGTGCATCTGCGAACGTTCAATGCCACGCTCGTCTATCATTCCCAGTATCTGGTCTTTGTAAACGTTCCTGTAGGCGTCGTATATCTTCCGCTGCTCCTTCCCCATTTCACAGAACAGTATGGTTTCTGTTTTTTCAGGCAGGTCTTTGGCCACTTGTTCCTTGGTGCGACGGAGCAGGAATGGGTATATCAGTTTCCTTAGCTGCTGCTTTACCTCCGCTTCCTGGAATTTATCAATAGGCGTAGCAAATTCATTCATGAAAAACTCCCTGCTGCCCAGCATGCCTGGATTGAGGAAGTTCATCTGGGCATACAGGTCAAATGTATTGTTTTGAACCGGCGTACCGCTAAGCGCAAGCCGGTGCTTACAGTTGATCAGCAATGAAGCTTTGGCAACCTGTGACTGTGGGTTCTTGATAGCCTGCGACTCATCGAGAATGGCATAGTCAACAAAGTAGTTGTTGAACATCTTAATGTCGCTCCTCATCGTGCCGTAGGTGGTAATGATCACATCGTACTGAGCAAAGCTCCTTGCTGTAGCACTGCGTTTTGGTCCGTGATGGATAAAGTGCTTTAGCTGGGGCGTAAATTTCTTTATTTCATTTTCCCAGTTATACATCAGCGTTGTCGGACACACCACCAGGAACCTTGCATCCTCGTTGTTGTTCTTGTAATGCTGCAGGTAAGCCAGCGTTTGCACCGTCTTACCCAGACCCATATCATCGGCGAGAATCCCTCCCCAGCCGGCCTCATTAAGGAAAGCCAGCCATTGAAATCCTGCCTGTTGGTACGGACGCAGGGTAGCCGTAAGCTGGGCCGGTGGGGCCAGTGTCGAAAAATCATTGGAGATGATCTCTGCCAGCCGTTCTTTCCGCTCCTCCAGCTCATCGTGAAGTGCCTCTTCATCTACCTCCGCAAGCAGCTCGTCCAGCGCGCTGAAGTGAAATTTCTTTAGGCGAAGCTTGTTCCCCTTCGTCTCTCCCATCTTGATGAGGAGCGCGTATTTCTTCAGCCACTCTTCCGGAAGCAGTCCGAGGGTACCATCCCCTAACCTGACATAGTTAAGCTTCTGAGCCAGCGCCTTCTTTACTTCGGCAATTGTGACGGTCTGATCACCAAAGGCTACTTCCACCGCGGCGTCAAACCAGTCGATACCGCTGCTCACCTGCACTCTCGTCTGCGGCTTGTGGGTATTGATCCTAAGGTTCTTCAGGCCTTCAAATCCAAACAGGTCTACCTTCCAGTCCTTCATTTCATCAGTGAAGCGGAAGAACCAATTGTTGGCGAGCACAGCGTTCGCAGGCAGGTAAAGGAAGTGGTCTTTATTATTCTGCTGCATATCCGTATGCATTCCCCGCAGCATCTGGATAAACTGCTGCTCGGCTGCCTCATTGCGGTGTATGATCTTGACTACGCCGTCCTGCGGTTTTATAACATCACCGAAAAAGCCCCACTTGATGTTTACGCCATTATAGCCAAACGCGGGCTGTAATATCAGCATCTGTTCCCGCTCCTGCAGGTATATCTGGTACGTAGGCTTTGTGTTATCTATCCGTTCTACCAGGTCGTCGGCAAAATGTACGTGCACCGTCTGGCTCCATTCCATGAGCTGGTGCTCAAGGAAGTGGTCCCACTGCTGACCAGGAATTTCCAGCTTGCCGTCAGGAAGAAACTGTTCGATCAGCTGTATCTCTCCTACGGAGCCAAAAGAATGTATAGCTCCCTGGTGTTCGAGTAGTCCCGGGTTCAGCAGTTTGGTGTCCGAAAACGAAACTGCTGCTGTCCCTATCTGCCATTCCAGGTTTATGATGAAAAGGTTTTCGTCCTTCCGCACTGAAAGCTGGGGATGTACTACCTTATCCGAGAACGCAACAGGCTGCAGTTCCCGCGAGTTCAACCTGTCCTTTTTCTCATGCAAAAAGCATAGAGAGTGTGAGGAAAACCGCTCCAGTAGCTTCTGGTACTTTGGGAGCAGGTACTCCCACACCTGGTCTTTCACATCTTCAGCCGGTGTTTCTTTCAATACCTGGGTATGGTCATCCAGAAAATCTCCGAACGGGAGGTTCTTGCGGAGGTATTTCATCGTCTCTTCAGGAGTAAACTTCCTGATGATTGGGATCAGCTCCCTGTCCGCTACTTTAAATCGGTTGGGGTTGACGTACTGGTGCAGCTCCAGCTTTTCTATTCCATCGACAAAATGGTCCTCTGCCTCGTTCACATTCCCTGCAACAAGTATAAAGTTCAGAAAGGGATACCAGCTGATGGTAGTATCTATCACTATCCCAAGCCTCTTCTCCTCTGCCTTTTCAGCCACAGCGGTGGCTACAGGCGCCTGTGCTGGCTTATGATCTACTTTCTTAATGGACGGGTCCAGCACGCGCAGGAATGGCTTGCCGTTCTCGTAGGTAAACGTAAACTTATTGGTAAGGTCGTCTTCCAGCGAATAGCCATACAGTCGCAGCAGCTTGTTCTTCTGCTCGTCCCAGTTCCGCATGGTCTGGAAGTACTGGTGTCCATATGTGTGCAGCACCTGCAGGAACACTGCAGCCTTATGCACGCAAAGAGGGTGGTCAAGCTCATTGCAGCCACAGGAAGTGTCAAAATATCTTTCTTCATTCTGGCGCAAAACCACTTTGTAGGTGTTGTCGCCCTCCGCCACCTCTGCTTCTATGGTGTCGTCTTTATTGGATACGATGATGACCTTGTTGGTCTTTGCCGCCATCTCCGCCTTCTCCATAATTTCGGTCGAGGCAAACACCTGCAGCATCTGATTGTTGACCATCCGCATCCTGACTACGGTATGCTTCTGGTCATAGCTGATATCTGTGTTTTCAAAGAACCCGCTTTGCACGATGTCGTTCAGGTGAAAGAGTGCTGCTACCTCGTGCCGGCAGATCTCTCCCAGGTTGTACGGGCACTGACATCTTATGGATAGGTCTTTCGGCTGCAGGTATTTCGATACGGTAACGGTATAGTAGTTCTGGTAAAGGTCATTACGCACACGAAATCTGACCTGTTCCAGCAGGTGATCTACGTCAAGAAGCTGTACGCCCGCCGTATGGAAGATCTTTTTCCCGCGGCGGATAACCTCTTCAGTTCCATGGTTGTAAACGTGTTTTAATAGCGGAGGTAGCGACATGGGCTTGAAAAAAGCAAGCTCCAAAGGTAACGAAAAGTCCTGCTCTATGGCAGGACGAGTTCATTAAATATCAGTTAGGTGCTGCTAAAAGAATGTGGAACCGTAATATACGAGAGCAGCTAGCAAGCCAGACACAGGTATAGTGAGGATCCATGCCCACAACAGGTTGATCGTTACCCCCCAGCGAACTGCTGACAGGCGCTTGGTGGCACCAACTCCAATAATAGACCCGGTAATGGTATGGGTCGTACTTACCGGTATCTTCAGTTGCTCTGTAAGGAATAGCGTAACGGCGCCGGCAGTTTCCGCAGCGACTCCCTCGAACGGTGTCACTTTTGTTATGCGGGTACCCATTGTCTTAATGATCTTCCAGCCACCACTCATAGTCCCCGCTGCAATCGCGGTATAACAGGCCAGCGGCACCCACACGGGCATTTGCTCAAAGCTGTCTATCTGGTGCCCTGCTATCAGTGCGGCGGTTATGATACCCATTACTTTTTGCGCATCGTTACCTCCGTGACCTATGCTAAATGCGGCTGAGGAAACCAGCTGAAGCCGTTTGAACCAGGTCGTAGAGCTTGCCACATTCAGATTGCTCAGGAATAAGGTAAATATCGCCATCGTGATGATGATACTGCAGAGAAGGATCCACTTGAAGTTGTGACCGTAGAAGAAGGCCTGCCAGAAGGGTGAGGCGAACAATGTCTCATACCTGGTGGATATGTACACTGTTTGATCTCCCCGCAGGATCGTATAGTGGATACTGTCGCCCTGGTGGTAGCTGTCCAGGATCTTATCCAGCTTCGCTACGTCCCTCACAGGGATATTGTCAACCGCAATTACTTTGTCATCCCTGATGATCCCCATCTGCTGGGCCGCCGACTTTATCGGCACTTCAGCTATCCAGGCGCCGTTATGGCTCTTGGCATCGTCTGTTTTCAGGCCAAGAAGATGTGTCTGGCTGGTTACGATCGAGCTGAATAAGGCGTATAGGGTCAGTACAATCACGGCTATGGAAACTATCTTGGGCTTCGGCCCCTTCTTGAAGGAGCTGATGAACCAGAGCGAGATAATAAACGCCATTAGCATCCCCAACAATGGGGCCAGAACGATAAACGCTACAGTCTTTATCACCGGTTCAGGATTCACGCTCATAAACCCGGCATGTGCTATGGCCGCCCCTGCAAAGCCCCCGATAAGGGTATGTGAGGAAGAAGAGGGTATTCCGAGCCACCACGTCAGCAGGTTCCAGGAAATAGCAGCCAGCAGGCCGGATATGATCACAGGCAGGGTAATGAACTCTTCTCTCACCGTCTTGGCTATAGTGTTAGCCACGCCATGATCCTTGAAGATAAAAAAGGCGACAAAATTGAAGAACGCCGCCCAGATTACTGCCTGGAACGGGGTAAGCACCTTTGTGGAAACGACTGTCGCAATGGAGTTGGCAGCATCATGAAAGCCGTTGATGTAATCAAAGATCAGAGCCAGCGCAATGATCACTATGAGCAAGGTGGTCATGAATGTCTACGAGGATGATTAAGAGTACTTGATAATGATTGACTCAATAACATTTGCTGCGTCCTCGCATTTATCGGTTACTATTTCCAGCATTTCGTACAGATCCTTTTTCTTTATCAGCTCCACCGGCTCAATGTTGGCGGAGAATAGGTGCATCATCGCAGTGTCCAGCAGCTCGTCCCCCTCATTTTCCAGGCTGTTGATCAGCACGCACGATTCCGTAATACTTCTCAGGTCCTTCATGTTCCTGAGCTCTCTTACAGCCTTGTTCAGTGCCTGGATACTCCGTGTGATGACATTTGCAAATCCTTTGGTGATCTCATCTCCGTCATGAATGGAGTAGTTGGTAATGCGTTTTGCCGACGCCCAGATAAAGTCCGCGATGTCGTCCAGCGACGTTGCCAGTGCGTGTATGTCTTCTCTGTCGAAGGGGGTTATAAAGTTCCTGCCCAGTTCAATGAAGATCTTATGCGTGGTTTCATCATTCTTATGCTCCAGGTCTTCCAGCGTCTTCAGCAGTGCGTTCCTCTTGTCCTGATCCTGCTCGTCAATAGCCGCGGTAAATATTACAGCCATTTCAGAAAGCACATTGGCTACATCTTCAAACAGACCGTAGAACACTCTGTCCTTCGGAGTAAAAAGCTTAACAAAAGAGGCTAATCCCATAAAACGTATTTATGTCCGGTTTGCAAATGTATAATTCCATAAAGCCTAATCCCATATTTTTCTATTCACAAAGGGTTGCACTGTCACCTATTCACATAAAACCGGGCCAGCGAAACCATGTGACTCCTCCGGCCGCAAAACTTCGCCTGAGTGATCCAATCAGGAGGGCTAATGCCGGCAAAGGTACTCTGGTCCATACCTTACCTGTATCATTTTAATGTTATCTAATTATTAACTCTGGATTTGGCAATGGCTATAGCTATGGGTATGGCTGGGTGACCATGGCTATGGTTATAGCTAAGGCTGGGTGAACGTGGATTCCCTAAGGTAATTGCGCGGCAACTCCGGGAATGCTCCCTGTTTGCTCCACTGGTACGGGTCGGGAACAGGTCAATGGCGCACTATTCGTCACCGTGGACTACTGCTTTTCCAGCTCCGCCAGCAGATCGCTTAAATGCAGAGGATGCGTGTACATGGTAAGACTGCCATCCTCATTGCGTGGCCACTTATCCTTCGGCCGATCCCAATAGAGCTCTACGCCATTTCCGTCCGGGTCATTAAGATATAACGCTTCAGAGACCCCGTGATCAGATGCTCCTGTCAAAGGATACTTATGTTCCCTGAGCTGCTTTAGAGCGACTGCAAGATCCCTTCTGGAGGGGTATAAGATGGCAAGGTGGTAAAGACCTGTCGTATTACCAGGTGCAGGAGGTCCGTTCTTGCTATGCCATGTATTCAGGCCAATGTGGTGGTGATAACCCCCTGCCGACACAAACGCAGCATCCTCTCCATACATCATGATCAGCTCAAAGCCCAGTACATCACAATAGAAGTCCAGGGCCCGCCGGATATTCGACACCTTCAGGTGAACATGCCCAATTCCGGTTCCTGGGGGGATAACATACTTCGAATCCATAGCTGCGATTTGCTTTCTTTAAAGTTAAGCCCTTATTGCGGGATACGCGCTTCACGATCTTCTGCCTTTAGCTGCAAACGGTTATTTCACCCAACACCATTCAACAAGTGAATAACTTCTAATAAGTTAGGTTATATTTATAGGAACGTGATGTAGACAGATAGCAACTGACCTCAATACTCGTCAGCCATAAATCAGGAGAGAACACCAAGCTTTAAATGGCTACAAGCCAGCAAACATGCAGCAAACATATGATGTCATTGTTTTGGGAGGAGGTCTTGCAGGGCTCACCTTGTCTATCCAGCTTAAACGAGCAAGGCCGGAAATCTCCATCCTGGTACTGGAAAGGCAGCAGGGGGAAGCCGCTGTTGCTGCGCACAAGGTGGGGGAATCAACCGTTGAACTTGGGAGCTACTACCTGCGCGAGGTTTTGGACCTGAAAGGCTATCTCGAGGAACATGAGCTACCGAAACATGGTTTGCGCTTTTTCTTTAAGAACGGAACCAAAGATGAAATAGGCACTCGGGTAGAACTTGGTCCCCGGGAGCGACTGCCTCAGCCGAGTCACCAGTTAGATCGTGGCACCCTGGAAAACCATCTTGCCATAAGAACGCAGGAATTGGGCACCACATTCATTCACAGTGCTACCGTTAAGGACGTTGCAATTGGCAGCGACTTACACCAGGTTACTTTCCTGCACAATGGCGAAGAGGTAAAGGTGCAGAGCAAATGGGTTGCAGACGCCACCGGTCGTGGCAGCTTTATGAAACGCAAGTTCGGTTTCCAGAAGCCCATGGAACACCATGTCAATGCGGTATGGTGGAGGCTGAAGGGGGTTATTGATGTTGACGAATGGTCCGACGATGCGGGCTGGCGCTCTTATCTCAAACCTGGCCTTCGGCTATTGAGCACGGTCCACTTCATGGATAAGGGGTACTGGTTATGGGTTATTCCATTAGGCTCTAAGAACACCAGCATCGGTATTGTCGCGGACCCTGCCGTGCATCCTTTTGAGACGTTCAACAAATACGATAAGGCTATTGAATGGCTGAGGGTGAACGAGCCTCGCGGCTACAAGATGCTCGAGCCGCAGGGCGAAAACCTGATGGACTTTAAGATCCTGAAACATTATGCACATCATACCGGCAGAGTCTATTGCGCTTCAGAACGGTGGGGCGTAACCGGCGAGGCGGGAGCGTTCCTGGATCCGCTTTATTCCCCTGGCACCGACTTCATTGCTATGAATAATTCATGGCTTTCCGACCTCATATTGAGAGAGCTCAGCGGAGAAGACATCTCCGTTCGTGCGAGCATCTACGAACAATCTCACCTGACGCTTGTTGACAACTGGATACCTGTCTACCAGGACAAGTACCTGCTGATGGGCAACACCCAGATCATGGTGGTGAAGATCTTCTGGGACTGGGCTATCTACTGGTCTATACCTACCCTGCTCTTTACAAACAAAGCCTTCACCAACCTCAGGCTCGTTAAAGAGCTATTCGCTTCGGCCACTGGCTTCGGCAGGAGGTTTGGGCAGCTAAACGCAAGGATGCAGCAGCTATTTCTCGACTGGGCCCCGTATGATACAGAACTATTCTCCAATCGATACATAGACCCATATGATCTCCAGTTCATGCGGGACTTCCAGCTGGGGATAGACGTGACTTATGAGCCAGAGGAGCTCTTGAAGAAGATAGCTGAAAACATGTCGAGGCTGGAGCAGGTGGCGTCGGCCATCTTCCGGCTTGTCAGCGCACAGGTGAAGGACACACCATTGAACATGAAGGTTGACCCCTACGGGATAGACCTAAAGCAAGACAGCCCTTTGCCTGTGGAAGTGGAGTGTGACGATGACATTGATCTGCAAGTGGCGAGGGACGTCGCACTCATGTGGTTTTATACACCTGCAGAAGTAGAAATATGAACTCCGAAGTAGAAATTTCCTTACGAATCGAAAAGATCCGGCACATCTTTCAGGCGGCACAGGGCTTTGCTGAGTCCGTGGATGACCAGTACAAGATAGTTGCATACTGCAATAACAAAGAGCCTGAGTTTCGCTCCGTGGCGTTCGAGGCTGCAGCCATGACCCTGGCGGCCAGGGATATTGCAGAAGGTCCCGGACTTACACGCTGGACACAATTTGCAAGCGGGCCTGCGAAGGCGCACACTTCACAGGCACATGCCGCACTGGGCTGGGCGCTGGCTCAGCAAAGGATCACCGATCTTTCATTATTAGAGGGTTTTGATCCCATGCTCTTGTCACGGGTGATGGACGGTCACGGATATTATGACGGCATCTTCCGGCAGCGGCGCAGTGTAGGCAACCAGGAAATCCCGGACCACATCAGCGACCAGTTACTGAAAGGATATGACCAGGGTGTTGGGAGAAGTCTTTGGTATTCATCCAGGGGATCCATTGAGAAACTACTCTCTTCTTTGGCTGCCTTTCCGCCATACCGCCACCAGGATCTCTGGCGCGGCGTGGGCGTTGCCTCTGCTTATGTGGGGGGATGTAATGAAGATGATCTTTATGACCTTGCGGCCTCCGCAGGCATATGCCGCA
>CAMPJV010000056.1 GCA_946886975.1 uncultured Taibaiella sp.
GTATCGCTTTATGCTGTCTATCCCGTCGTTGAGCTGCCTGACAGTCATCATCTGATAGGCACCCTAGAACAGATCCTCATTAGTTCTGCTCAGCTTGAAGGACGAGAGATCGAATATCTTATCCCACTTCCTGAAGTACATCCTGGTTTGCTGATATTTCTGACCGTCACCACGGGTCGCCGTACCTTCGGAATAGCGCCAGCCATCTTCCAGGCGAAATATCAGGAACTGTTTATTAGCTGCAGGGATCATATCGCCCTCTTTAGCCAGTATCACATTGTCATTCCCATGGCCGGAGGTGTGATCATATACCACGATATTCCTTATAGTATGGCCATCCTTGTCTTTCTCCCCTATTCTTATCGCATAACCCGTAATGTCCTTATTGAACTGACCAGCCCTTATATTGAGGGTAGGCTTGGAGTTCCTGAGATCATAGAGCAAGGACAAGGCTTTCAGATTGGCAACAGGAATAAGGTTGTTGTTGAAAAAAAATGCAAATCCACCTATGCCGATGATAAAGAAAAGCAGAGGACGGAGGAAACGCAACAGCGAGATGCCGGCAGATTTAATGGCAACAAGCTCAAAGTTCTCACCCATGCTTCCGAAGGTCATGATAGAGGCAAGGAGAATGCCTAGCGGGAGCGCCAGCGGCACCATTGTCGCTGACATATAAAACAGCAACTGGAGGATCATCCAGACTCCCAGTCCTTTTCCGATCAGTTCGTCCATGTACAGCCAGAAGAACTGCATGACGAGCACGAACAGCGACACAAAAAACGTAACGATAAAAGGACCGATAAAGCTGCGTATGATCAGTATATCCAGTTTCTTAATCAATTCCGACTCTGTTTGGTTGCAAACCTACTGAAATCAAAGCCTCATCGAGGCGCAGGCTAATTGATTAACCTTTTGTTGTCATCAAAAGAGCCTGCCCTCACAGAGCAGGCTCAGGCAAAATTCTTGCGCGATTACTTAGCTTCCTATGCGGTGCTTAAGATCACTTATCTGAGAATTCCACAAACGCTCCTGGTCTTTCAGGTCGCCTTTGTCAGCGAAATCAGTGATCTTTAAGATGGTCTCGTTAGTTATCGGGCTTTGTTCTATGCGGAACTCGAAGAACTCATCATCGTCATAGTAATCCCACCTGTACACTACAAATTCGTTTTCAGCAGCTTCCACGAGGTCAGCGCTGTCAGTTGAGCCGTTCCATGTGAAGTAATAAGTATGATCCTTTTGATCCACTTTATCTGCAAACCACTCCTGCAGCCCAACGGGAGTGGAGAGGAATTCATATAATATAGTCGGGGAACAGCGAACCGGGAATTCTAGCGTGTACATTACCTTTTTCTTCATCGTGGATGTCTTCACTTATTGGAACTTTAGCTGCAATAATAAAAAACTAAGTCAATAATCAAAATTATTTTCACCGGATACAGGCCTGCATTTAGGGCAAATCTTCTAAAGAGTTGGACTGGGGCTGTTAATAATTGTTTAAATTTTTTTGGGTTGAATAGCTCAGACACTTAGATTTGCCATAGAAATGTCACTCACCGCCTTTCACTTCATCAATTCCGTCTACCCATTTACTAACCAAAATATACTTTGCCTATGTCTATGCGTCAGCTAAAAATCACGAAATCAATTACGAATCGTGAGAGCCAGTCTCTTGAAAAGTATTTGCAGGAGATCGGTAAAGTAGATCTAATTACTCCTGAAGAGGAGGTACAACTTGCAGTTCGTATTAAACAAGGAGACCAGCGGGCTCTGGAAAAGCTAACAAAGGCCAACCTCCGCTTCGTGGTTTCAGTAGCAAAGCAATATCAGAACCAGGGACTCTCTTTAAGCGATCTGATTAACGAGGGAAATCTGGGACTCATTAAGGCAGCACAGCGTTTTGATGAGACACGTGGGTTTAAGTTCATCTCCTACGCAGTGTGGTGGATCCGCCAGTCTATTTTACAAGCTCTGGCTGAGCAGTCGCGTATTGTTCGTTTGCCCCTGAATAAGGTTGGCTTGTCTAACAAGATCAGCAAAGCCTATTCACAACTGGAGCAGGAATATGAGCGTGAACCGTCTACCGAAGAGCTTGCTGAGCTCCTGGAGATTGGCACAGAAGAAGTAGAAACAACATTGGGTGTAGCCGCGCGTCACGTCTCTGTAGATGCTCCATTTGCGGACAGCGAAGACAACAGCCTGCTGGACGTACTGGAAAATCCTAATGCCGAATCAACTGATTCTGAGCTCGAGCACTATGACTCACTTCGCTGCGAAATTGAGCGTTCATTAAGCACACTCACCGACCGTCAGCGTGATGTTATTAAACTGTATTTCGGTATTGGTGTGGAACATCCGATGAGCCTGGAAGATATCGGCGAAAAGTTTTCTTTGACCCGTGAGCGTGTAAGGCAGATCAAGGATAAGGCTATCACTAAGCTTCGCACCGCCAGCAGATGTTCACTACTTAAATCTTACTTAGGCAACTAAAGATTGTTACAAACTAACTTAAGAAGGTCCTGCATCACTGTGGGACCTTTTATTTTACGATCGGTTGTAAACCCTAACCTTCTCATTGTCAAATGCTGGCATGGTTATTTTGCCTCTGAATTATCATTCAGAGATCAGGGATTTCTGAATGAGGAGTATCTGATTGATCAGTCCAATTACTGACTCTTGTTTCAGAATGGCAACACACTTACATGACAACTTTTCTTTTGTGGAGCAAACTACTTCAGGCCCGGAGCGCAAAAAAGGCCAGCTGACCTTTAAGTATCTTCCTTCTTATGCGGTCTTTATCCGGGACAAACACCTTGATGAATATGTGCGGACCCAGCTTTCACTTTCTCGGTCGCATAAGCTTCCTGTACTTAAATATTTTGCGTCGTATACGGATGACCAGATCATTTCATTTTCAAGGGAAACAAGCCATGAGTTTCTCACTTACCTCGCCGAAAATAAAGCGCAGGAACAGATAGAGCAGGCATTAATATTGTGGAAGAATGATCAGCTGCCCACCGTTAGCAAGTTCCAGATAAGTAGCGAAGATCTCACGCTGATAAGTTATGTGCGCAGAAAAACGCTGCTTACTCTTGTACCGCTATACACCCTCGATTTCATGCAGGGACTTATCATCGTCAATGAACTGGAGGACTTCTTTAAAGAGTTCGACACCAGGGCATCCCGAACTTATACGGATATCTTAAAGGAGGAAATCGTCCAGCGGGAACACCAATTGCTGGAGGCTCAGGAAATTGCTGAAGTGGGATCCTTCAGCTGGAACCTGACGACCATGGATGGTAATTCAACACCTCAGCTCCTGAAGATACTTGAATTGGAACACGATGCACCTCTCAGGCTTTTCTTCTCAAAGGTTCATCCTGATGACCGCGATAGAATCCACCACGCAATGAGAGAGGCCAAAGATAACAATGGCGTCTTTGATTGCGAGTACCGCTATTTCACATCTGCCGGCGAAAAGGTCATCTGGTCCAAAGGCAACGTTATGATGGAGAATCAGCAGCCTATCCTGAAGGGTACCGTAATGGATATCACCAGGAGGCAGGAAATTCTTCGGCAGCTAAAGGAGAGTGATCAGCTATATAAGCAGGCCCAGGAGCGCGCGCATATAGGGAACTTCATCTGGTACCTTAAGTCAAATCAGATCAGATGGTCGGATGAGTTATACCGTATATATGGATTAGATCCGCATGGGGAGCCAATCCGCTTTGAAAAGTTTGCTGATATGCTCGGCCAGAAAGAACGCGAACTGATTCTGGACCAGGTCCAGAATGCCATCGCTTCCCGGCAGCCCGCCGATTTCAACCTGCGCATTACGCTTCCTGATAAAAAAACAAAGATCCTCAACATAAAGGCTGACGTTATCTTCGACGAAAACAACCACCCGGCTAAGGTCATCGGAACTACGCAGGATATCACAGAGAAACAGGAATTGATGGACCAGCTGCAGAAAAGCGAAGCGCAGCTGAAGCAGGCTCAGGCCATTAGTCACATAGGTAGTTGGGAAGAAGACATTGCGTCAAGAACGCTGTCATGGAGTGATGAGGTCTTTCGGATCTACGGTTTGGAACCGCGCAAAGATGGTATCACCCAGGAGGAGGTGATCAGCTTCCGCCACCCCGACGATGATGAGCTCATCAGGGAGCAGTTTGCGCACGCCATCGCAACACACGAACCGATTGATGTCTCTTTCAGGATCATTCTGCCTGATAATACAATCCGGCACTTGCAGGTGAAAGCAGAAGTCCTGACGGATAATAATAACAAGGCGGTAAAGCTGTTCGGGACAGTTCAGGACATCACTAAGATTGTCGAAGCTGAGATGGTGCTCCAGCAAAAGAACAAACAATTGCAGCAGTCCAATGCTAACCTGGAAGAGTTTGCCTACGTGGCAAGCCATGATATGAAAGAACCGCTGCGCAAGATCAGTACATTCGGCGAGATGCTGTTATCTCTCACAAAGGATAATCTTAGCACGCAGGCGAAGATGTATGTTGATAGGATGATCGAAGGCGGCAAGCGCATGCAGAAGATGATAGACAACCTTCTTGAGCTTTCAACCATCGCTCATAACAAAGCCTTTGCCAGGGCAAGTCTGCAAGAGGCGCTCGATAAGGCCCGACTCGATCTCGAGCTTAAGATCAAAGAAAATAATGCTACTATTACTTCCGATGGCTTACCGGAAGCTGTTGTCATCCAGTCACAGTTCGAACAGCTCTTTCTGAACCTCATTGGCAATTCCCTGAAGTTCCGGCGACCTGATGTCGCTCCCGTCATCAACATCACGCATAAGTTGCTCACAACTGCGGAAGCAACAAAAAACGGGCTCCTCCCTGGTTTTAAATATCTTCGGATCAGGTTAAAGGATAATGGAATCGGCTTCGAGCCAGAATACGCGGATAAGATATTCGGCATGTTTCAGCGGCTTCACGGAAAGGTGGACTTCGAAGGGTCAGGTATTGGCCTCGCTATAGTTAAGAAGATTGTAGAACACCACGGGGGCATCATCTACGCGAAAGGACAGCTTAATCATGGCGCAGCCTTTACTGTTATCGTCCCCGTCAGGTAAGCCAGCCGTTTATGGCGTGGCGTAGCTCACCTGCACCCACGCCTTATCCTCAAAAACGCCAAGGTTTTCACGTGCATCACTGCTAAGCCCGATAAGCGCATTATGGTAGGTCGCTGTGGTTGGGACAGTACCTATTACTTTTGCGTACACAGTCTTCCCCGTACCTGGATTATGGACTTTCAGGATTGTGCCTCTCTTTGCCATACTATGAAACGCAAAGAATATACCGTTCGAGCTCGTGCCCACTCTTTTGAAGAACGCCGCTGCCCCTTTCTCTTCTGTGACATTCGCCTCATTGTTGGTTTGCTCCATAAACAGGATCTCGCCCTCAGACACCTCTGCAAGCGTATCCATGCCGTCGGCTCTCAGGGTATCCGCACCGGTTACATACACCGTGTCCTTCCGCGTCTGGACCGGAACACCTTGCGTCACCGTCATCCCTGATCCCTTCGATGTTGCTACTCCGGATGCAGGCAGCTTTGTGCTCGCCGGCGGTATCGGCTCGGTTGCATCGTAAAGTATCCAGCCAACGATCAGTATTTGTCCTTCTCTCAGTTGCTTGTTTGCAGTCCTGTTCCACTGCAGTATCGTATTCGGCTTCACTCCGGAGTTCTTGCTTATCCTTCCAAGGTTACGCTCCGCATCTACCCGGTAGTAGGCAGGCCTTGCCTCGCTGCTTCTGTATGGTCTGCTCGCTAGGAAGTTGTAAGCTCCTACCGGCACGAACAATTTCTTACCTGGTGAGAGTGTTTGTTGAAGTCCTGAATTGTTGAAATCCGCCAGCATAGCGGGCGGCACATGATATCGCCGCGCAACAGTATAGAAAGTCTCTCCGGCTTTCACCTTATGACTAATTACCCATCCCAGGTCGCTTTGCTTCACGAACAAACTGTCAGCACCCTGGCCAAAGCTGATCTGAGAAAAAGATAACAATAAAGAAAGTAGTAGTAATCGAAGCATTATAACAGGTAGATATTCAGCTTCCTAAAGTACAATAATTATGCCTTTTTGAGTAGCTGCAGGCATAACTCGCCTCCTATTTATGATTTCATTTAGACGAATCTGCTCTTCTGCTCGTTCAGCAACGGTTATTCAATATCCATCCTTATCCGCCAGTGCTTTGGCAGGTAATTGTTAAACCTGTTGCCAAGAGATTTTATCCATCCGAGTCCCAGCCCTTCATAGGTCATCAGCAGCCATCCTTTGTCTGTTAAGGGCATGGACATGTCTTCTCTCTTCAGGTACTTCAAGGCTTGCTCCCTGTTCAACTCCACTGCTTTCAAGGATGTTGACCGATCTATACTTAGCGCAATATCATGTGCAGGGATCCATTCCCTGGCTGACGGCATACCTAGTGCCACTCCCGTTTTACGAAAGTATAGCTGCTTCTGTAGTATATGCCAGTCCGCCTCATGGTCCGGTGCTATCGCGTGAAATGATTCCTTACTTGCTGGTATCACTATCAGATCTTCTCGGCTCAAAAGATAAGAACTCTGCTGCTTCGCCTTCGCGTCCGCTAACGATTTATACCTCAGATGCTTTGCTGACTCCGACTGTTCCTTCTTCCTTATCGATGCAATAAAAAAGCCCTCTCCCTTCACCTTATCAGGAAAGAATCTATATCCGGTTAATCCTCCATCCGATTCAGTGCTCGTTATCCCCCACTCTGCAGGTACATCCACGTTCAAAGTCTCTACATCATACTCGCTCCCTAGCCAGTCCAGTATCTGTTCATCTTCTTCAGGCGAGTAAGAGCACGTAGCATAGATAAGAATTCCATCTTCCTTCAGCGACGGCCATACATCAGCTATTATTCTTTTCTGCCGCTGACTGCAAAGCTGTACGTTCGCTTCCGTCCAGTCCTCCAGCGCAGCCTGGTCCTTTCTAAACAGGCCCGAACCACTGCACGGCGCATCTATAACGATCAGATCAAAATACCCACTGATCCTCCCAATGTCTTTGGGATCATTACTCGTCACCCAGTTATTGGTATACCCCCACCTCACAGCATTCTCCTCCAGTATGGTCGCACGCGATCGTATCACCTCATTGGATATAAGCAAAGAGCTATCATCCAGTAATGAAGCAAGTAACGTACTCTTCCCTCCCGGCGCTCCGCAAAGGTCCAGCACGCGCAGGTTCTTTCTCTCGGGAACTACAGCCCTTATCAGGTAGTCCAGGAACATAGAAGACGCCTCCTGCACATAATAAGCACCTGCATGATAAGCCGGATCCAAAGTAAATACAGGACGCTCAGAGAGATACCTTCCCTGCGCACACCAAGGCACAGTTGAAGAGCTATGAAAACTATTCGATTGTTTCTTAGGGTGAAGTCTTATCGAGGTCGCTGCCGGCAACTGGTGCGCAGCAATGAATGCATCTTCACTAAAGCCGGTTACTGTCTCTAGTTGATGAAGCAATATTGGCGGCAGTGATTTCACGCTGTGGTGCTTGTCTCCCGACTTGTCAGAACTCAAATGGAATACCTGTGTAGTTATGAGGGGTAATACTCTTTAGCTCCTTCTTCACCTTCGCCGGCAATTTCAGGGTATCAATAAACCTGTGTATATCTTCCTTGTTTATTCCCGCCTTGCCTCTTGTCAGTTCTTTCAGCGCCTCGTAGGGCTTGGGAAAGTTCTCCCTCCTCAGCACTGTCTGAATGGCTTCCGCCACCACTGCCCAGTTTTGCTCCAGGTCTTGCTTCATTTTGTCCTTGTTCAGCAGCAGCTTTCCAAATCCCTTCTCCAGCGATCGTAAGGCAAGGAAACTATGTGCCAGCGGCACGCCCACATTCCTCAGCACAGTGCTGTCCGTCAGGTCTCTCTGAAGTCTGCTAATAGGCAGCTTGGCCGAAAGGTGTTCATAGAGTGCGTTCGCAATACCAAGATTGCCCTCAGCATTCTCAAAGTCAATAGGGTTCACCTTATGTGGCATATCCGAAGAGCCAACCTCGCCCATCTTCAACTGCTGCTTAAAGTACTCCATGGATATATAAGTCCAGATATCCCTCGCCAGGTCAACAAGTATGGTATTGATTCTTTTCAATGCGTCAAACTGTGCGGCAAGGTTATCGTAATGCTCTATCTGCGTGGTATACTGCATCCGCTCCAGCCCCAGCCTGTCATTCACAAACTCATTCCCAAACTTCTCCCAGTTATTGTTCGGATAAGCTACATAATGCGCGTTGAAGTTACCTGTAGCGCCCCCAAACTTAGCTGCAAACGGTATATGCGATAGCTGCCTTATCTGCCCCTCCAGTCTTTCCACAAACACCATCCATTCCTTACCAAGAGTAGTAGGCGATGCAGGCTGACCATGGGTCCTCGCCAGCATGGGTATGCCCTGCCAGTCCTTGGCCATCTTCTTCAGCCGCAGCACCACGTTCTGCAATGCAGGCAGGTACTGCTCTTCCAAAGCCTCTTTCCACAGCAGCGGTGTAGCGGTATTGTTTATGTCTTGCGATGTCAGCCCGAAGTGTACCCACTCAATGCTGTCACCTGCACCCAGCGCACAAAACGTCTCTTTCAGAAAGTACTCCACCGCTTTCACGTCGTGGTTGGTAGTTTTCTCTATGTTCTTTATCTGCTGCGCATCATCCTCGGTAAAGTTCTCATAAATGCTCCTCAGGCTTTCCGGCTTCACTTTAGCAGGCAACTTAAACATCTTCCGCTCCGCCAGGAAGAGGAAATACTCCACCTCCACCCTCACCCGGTACCTGATCAGTCCAAACTCAGAGAAATAAGGGGCCAGTACAGCCAGTTGCGACCTGTACCGTCCGTCAACAGGACTAAGGGCAGTAAGTGAGGTTAATTCCATCTGGCAAATATAGATAGTACCTTTTAATTACTTTCATGCATCATTTCTCCCTGAGCAACCTCAAAGACTGGACAACCTGGCGCACCTTACTGACCGGTATTTCGCACGCAGCTACAGGCGCTCAACAGTGCTGATACACCGAAGTACCATAGGAGTTGCGTCTCTATAAGGTCTCTAAAAGGTCTCTGTAAGGTCTCTATAAGGGTAGGTGTCCAAAACTGGCCCATTTGGCGGCAACAGCTACTTCCCGTACCGTGGATGGTATTTTTCCAGTGTGCTCCTCAGGTACGATCTGTCAAGGTGTGTATAGATCTCCGTGGTAGTAATGTTCTTGTGTCCCAGCATCTCCTGCACCGCCCGCAGGTCCGCCCCTGCTTCCACAAGGTGAGTAGCAAAAGAATGCCTCAATACGTGCGGGTGAATATTTTTCTTAATTCCAGCCTTCTCCGTAAGGTTCTTCAGTATCACGAACACCATCACTCTCGACAGTCCGCTGCCCCTCCTGTTCAGGAATAGTATGTCCTCCTGCCCTGGCTTTATCGTCTTCAGGTGAGTCCTCACATGGTCCTTGTACAGCTTTATCTGGTTCACCGCTGTTCCGCCTATCGGCACCAGCCGTTCCTTGTTCCCCTTTCCGATCACCTTTATGAAACCAATGTCCAGGTAAAGGTTCGAGATGTTCAGGTTTATCAGCTCGCTCACCCGCAGCCCGCAGCTATACAGCGTTTCAAGCATAGCCCTGTTCCGCTGTCCTTCCGGCGTACTATGATCTATTGCAGAAAACAACAGGTCTATCTCTGCAATGCTCAGGAAGTCCGGCAAGGTCCTGTGCAGCTTTGGCCCTTCCAGCAGCTCAGTAGGATCCTTTTTGATCACCTCTTCCAGCACCAGGTATCTGAAGAACGACTTCACCCCGCTTATCACCCGCGCCTGCGACCCAGCCGACAGCTCCAGCTCATTTATGTATTCCAGGAATTGCTGCAGATGGTTAAGCTCAATACCCTGCACCGCCAATCCCTTGTTGGAAAATTTAAAGTAATCTGCCAGCAGTGCCACATCGTGCAGGTAAGCCTCCACCGTATTATCCGCCATCGACCTCTCCAGCTGCAGATATGCCTTAAACCCCTTTATATATGCTTCCCACATGGTATTACTTCTTCGCGTCCTTGCCTGCACGCAAATATAGACAGCAGCCACTCCAATTCCTGTCCTCTTCCCGAAATATAAACACATGTTTCCTATCTTGTCAAAAATTCAGCACACCGCATGCTTTCCCTCGCCATTATCAACGGCCCAAACCTCAACCTCGTAGGCACCCGCGAGCCAGAGATCTACGGAAGCACCTCACTTAATGAATACCTGGAGTCACTCGCCAATCAATATCCCGGCATAACCCTGCAGACCTACCAGAGCAATATAGAAGGAGAACTTATCAACTACCTCCACCAGTGCAAAGGAAAGACTGATGGCATCATCATCAATGCCGGAGCGTACACCCACACCAGCATCGCCCTCGCAGATGCTATTGCCGCAATTAACATCCCAACTATAGAAGTCCACATCTCCAACGTCCTCGCACGAGAAGATTTCCGAAAGCACTCCTACATCGCCTCCAAATGCACAGGCAGCATCAGCGGCCTTGGCCTTGAAGGATATCGCCTCGCCATCGAGTTTTTCATAAAGGGAAATAAATAGCAAAACCACTGGCGCGAGATTTAGCGCAGCGCTCTCGTGTCTACCAAGAGCGGCAGTTTCCGACTGCCGAATAACCCACTCCCCACCTCCCCAATAACAGGCCGAATAAATTTATTTGGTGGTTACAACAAGTGTAACGTAACTTTACGTTACAAGACGTATGAAACCAAAATCACTACCATCACTTACCAAAGCCGAAGAAGAGATCATGCAGATCATCTGGAGGCTCGAACGCTGCCTTGTCCGCGACATCATAGACCAATTAGGCCAGCCAGACATCCCTCACAGCACCGTATCCTCAGTCGTCAGGATACTAGAGAAGAAGGGGTTCGTTACCCACAAAGCCTACGGAAAGACCCACGAGTACATAGCTGTAGTATCTAAGGAAGAATATGCCCAGCAGAACGTAAAGAGCCTTATCAGCAAATACTTCGGAGGCTCCCCCAAACAACTCGTAAGCTTCCTCGTCCAGGAAAACAACCTCGACCTCAAAGAACTAAATGAATTGATGCAGTCACTCAATAAGTCTAAAAAGAAATAACATGCTGCAGTACATCATCAACGCAAGTCTCATCTGGCTCTCCTGCCTCGTCATTTATGATCTGTTACTGCGCAGGGAAACCTTCCACCAGTACAACAGGGCCTACCT